>JAYSZC010000832.1:0-7885 GCA_043738235.1 Lewinellaceae bacterium
ATTTAAAGCCTCCACAGAGATATTATTCCCCCCGCTTAATTTAAAAATGCAAGCATTCAAGATGACTTTGAAGCGCCAAAGCTCAATCCCAAGGAGGAAGCGAAATTGCAGAAGCGTTTAAAAGAGATCGACGATTCTGAACAGTACGCGTTGGTGGCAAAAATGGATGGATGGTATCCGTGTTTGCATAGCGGAAGAACAGCTTGTTATCTGTTAGCAGGAGAAGTGTGGAAGTATGGTGTTACGAGCAAAGGCGAGTTTGGACGGTATAAAGCCATGTTCATGGAAAGAAATAAAGTTTCATATATTATAGAGTTCAAGGGCAATATTGCCGAGTGCCTCAAACAAGAACAAATCAAACTTTTCAATTATCCTTATCTGCCAGAAAATTTGGCACGAACAGCAGAAGAACGATTACCACGACCTCCATACAATCCGATTATGCGGTAGTTGCATCATTTGTTATCAAATAGTAATTTTGTGAAAATTTTCAATATGAACGTCGTTAAAGTAGTTGACCAGGATATTGCCGACAAAGTCGACACGCAATACATTGAATCTCAATTTACCAATGTACCAAACGTGGGCATTATATATATCTGCACCCTGGAGGGTGGAGAAGAAGATGACTGGGTGGATGATGAAACTGGTATTCGTTATATTATCATCCATCTTCCCTACAAGCAAGTCAAAAAAGGCGTAGACATCAGGCCACTGATGCTGGAAAGGGCGAAGGAACGGCTGGGAGTGCAGCCATCGCGCTAGTGCATCGTTTTAACGTTTGGCTTTGTGTGCGGCAGCCCACTAGTGTCTGGACCCTTTGAAATTTGGGCGACCACAAGGGTCGCCCTTACATCATAAACATAAAAACCTTGCTGTTTGCAAGTCTAAAAGCCCAATTTTTGTAGGGGCGGCCCTTGTGGCCGCCCGATTTTTCGGGCATGTCAAAGGTTCCAGACCCCAATGGGCGAAGCCTGGCGCGAGCGGGATAAGCGCAATGCATAAATTAGGCGATAGCTGCCATTAAACCGACACCGACCAAATCGACAACTGTATGGACAAATTAAATCAGAGTGCAATAAATGACGTATTACAAACTGACCCGACAGTTAGAGCAGAAGTATTGTTTAAATTTCTTGTTGAGGGTAAAAGTCACAGAAAAATAGAAAAGGAAAAGCCAGAATTAATAACAAATGACGGTTAGAGTTCTTGGAAGATTGTTAAGTTTTTCGGCTTTGGCGACAGCGACAAAGGACGATTTTCAAAACTAAACTTTCAAAGCGTAATTTCGCAACTACAGGTCGTTGACTTAAATGACTTTGCCGAATATCATCTTGAAAACGATGTTCTGGATAGCGACAAAAATGATAATGACGGAACAGACATTTTACGCAACATAAAATCACGGGTTGGACAAGCAAAGCTGAGAAAAAGGGTTCTTGCAAATTACCAAACTAAATGTGCTTTGTGCGACATAGACACAAAAGACTTGTTAGTAGCAAGCCATATTAAACCTTGGTCAAAATCACTACAACAAGAAAGGGTTGACCCAACAAACACGATTTTACTTTGCAGACTTCACGATGGACTTTTTGAAAATGGGCATCTATCCCTTGACGACACACTGACAGTAATTTTCAAAGACACAAATAGACTTATTGGACAAGGTATTCTGACTACTCTAACTTTTAGAAATCCGACAAGAGAAGCACCAAACATTATCTATCTTAAAAATCATCGGGACGAACATAAATTATTAAATTAACGGCATCTAACAAGAGGTTTTCGCCTTGGCAGGTGTTCCTTCTCTCCCCATTCACCCCAGCCCCACCGCTGCGGCTGGTGTTTTCACCATAGCCGTTAGGCTAAGAGTTCGATAATAATCTTAGGTGTTGGTTTCCAATGCTTTAAGTCTATTTGCGCGTCCCCGCCAACAGCAACGTATCACAAATGCCAGATACATGAACTGATTACAAGGGCATCCCGGAGTGGCATGATTCCCTGTCTCCCATCTTTTCGCCGGCATTCCCACGCAGGTTGCTGTTGGCGAGGACGCACAATAGCGGCGGTAAGCGACTCGGTGTGTTGGAACGGCATACGCCAACATGGGCAGAATATTTCGTTGCTCTATGTTCACTTTTTTCTCCTTTTTTGAACATAGTGCTAAAATGTGTTCACTTTTTGACAATCTGCTGCAGGTATGTTCATTTTTTTAATGAAAAGTGAACATTGCAATGAAGAAGGCCGGTTCCTAAAATGAAACAAGACAGCGACGCACATTTGCATCGCTGTCTTTCGGTTATGTTTCATGAATGTAATCCTGTGGGATGGCCTCGAATTCTTTTTGGAATGTTCAGGGATTAAATCATCGGATGAGTAGCTTCCCGGAGGCTACTGGCTTGCCATCGGCGGCAAGCCAGTAGAAAAAGGTTCCAGCCGGGAGCTGAGGTCTGAATAATCGGAATGTGGGTTGATTAAAAATTTGATTCACAAGTAATCGGCCTTGGATATCGTACAACTGCAGGGAGTATTGCCGGGCTTCTACGCCTGACAGTTCAAAATTTACCACATCTCTTGCCGGATTGGGATACACGCGTAAATCGGCGTTCGGCAAGAAAATTTCTTTGTTTTTGACGATCACAAAGGAGTCAAATTCACAGATGGTGTGGAGGGTTTGATTAGACATTTCGGGAGCGCCGAAGTCAAAAGAGATAGCAGCGCTGTTGAGGATTTGGGTCTCGCAGGGCAGGCCGGAGCGCTGCGCTACACGAAACTTGACATAACCCTCACTCGCGCTGCTACCCGGCGCAAGATTAACATTGGATAAAGTAAACTGCACAATGCCTTCTCCGTAGATGTCAAATTGGTAGGGATGGCTGGCAGCACCCGGATACACAGTCGCCGGGTCGAGTGCAGCAGAAAGTGTGTCAGTGATGACCACCTGCTGCACTACATCGGTTCCGGTATTCTGGAATTGGATTAAAAATTCTAAATCGGTGTCAGGCGTAACGAAATGTTCTTCGTTGTAACCTTTGGGATGACCTCTTTTTAAATATGTTGGGTTGTAATCGGCTTCAAAATTCTGCTGGCAATCCGACTCTATAAATGCGTCGGCGTCGCCTTCCGGAAACATGGTATAAAAACCCATCGAAACGGGGAACGTACTCGTATCTGACTGGCAGCCTTCCACGGCGGCGGTCGGGGTGTTCAGGCCCGGGTAACCCGGACTTTGTTCGGCGATGATGCGATAGGTTTTGCCATTGGCGATGGTATCCCAGACGGTTTGCGAAGCGCCTGAAATTAACTGGAACTGGTAATTCGGATCGCCGGGTTCCGTCAGCATCACCACATCTTCCGCAATCACAAAACCCAGGGGGTTGCTCATGTTGCCAGGCCCCACATTGGCCAGGATCATTCTTACGGAATCATTCTCACAAACGGCTTGTGCCACGATGATGGCGCCATCCCAGTTGCTGGTTTGAACATTGCAAAAGGAATCGGGGTAAATATGTGCCGTTACGCATTGTGTTCCGCCGGCCACTGTATTGTCGCATCCCAGATAAGCGGTCATGGCAAAACTGCCGCAGTTGCCATTCTGGAGGGTGCCCACGTCGTAGCGATAGGTATTCTCGCCGATGGGCGTCCCGACCATGGAGCCGCCTGTTACCGTAAATTCCGGATCGAGTTTGACTTCCACATAGGTGCCGGTGGAAGTGACCGTGCCCGAATTGCAATACCGAACGGTATAGGTATTTTCCGCGCAACGCCGCAAAACCGGTGTGGCAATATCCACTTCATTGCGGGGGCAGGCAGATTTTACCTGTACCGGAATATCGGTGATAACGGTATCGTAAAACGCTGGAATGTCAACGGTAATGGCGTCTTCGCAGGTTTTCCAGTAGTTATTCGGCGTAATCAGGGTAATATCGTAGGTGCCGGTATCGACAGCAATCTTGAAGGAACCATCGGTTTTAGCTACTGCATAGCGGATAAATCCACTGCTTTCCACCTTGACGATCCAGTTTTCCTGGTTTCCTTCTCCATTGTCCCTGATGCAGTTCAGGTTGGCGTCTTTAAAAATCCGGCCTTCGAGGTAACTGGTAAAAATAAGCCCGTTGGCATCCGTTTTTACCAGGTACACGTTGGATTCCACGTTAGGGCCGACAAATTGTTCGCTGCGGCCCGCAACGGCTGCACCACCGTCGGCTGTTGCCACAATCCCCATTCCACCGTCGAATCCACCTTTGCCGATCCGGGGTTCCCAAATAACTTCTCCTGTTGCGTCCGTATGAACGATATACACATCATCCAGACCATTGACACTTTTATTTCCGCTGAGGAACAGGTTGCCGTTGGCGCCGTTGGCAATATCGTTAAAATCGGCATTGGGGAAAGTTTTGGTCCACAACGGCGTATCGCCGCCGTTGCCGTCTATCTTCAGGATCAATCCGGCGCCGCCTGTAACCGAACTCGTGAATCCCGTAATGACCAGATCGCCGGCAGCCGTAGATACGATGCCGCGTGGCAATTCGTCGCCCGGATCGCCGCTCGTATTATTTAGTCCGTATGTGTTGTCCCAAATCAGGTCGCCATCCGTACTGTTCATACGGACAACGTATATATTCTTATCGTCTGAAATAGATTCCTGCGCTTCTGAAATTGCGATCAGGTCGCCATTGGCAGCACGGGTGATGCCCATACCTTTTTCGCTTACTTCCGCCTGACCATACGTTTTGTACCAAATCTGGGCGCCTTCGCTGTCTAATTTGAGCACAACCAGGTCGGCTTTGCCATTGACATTTATCTGGTAACCCGAGATAATCAAACTACCGTCCGGCAATTCAAGCACTTCGGTTCCGCGGTCGTCCAAACCGGTGCCATAAGGTTTTTTCCAAAGCAGCGTACCGAAGGCGTCTGTTTTCAGCACATAAATATTGTCGCCGGCGGGGCCTTCACCTTTCACGTATCCGACGACCACATAACCGCCATCTTGCGTGACGATTACTTTATTACCTGCGGCTAAAGGAGAACCGAAATATGTTTTTGACCACTGGAGCTCGCCATTGGCGTCTGTTTTTAACAGGTATACACGGGTATCAGCATTGTAGCTGCCCGTGAGAATATAGCCCCCGTCGGGGGTCAGTGCCAATCCGTTTGCTGCGTCTTGTCCGCTTCCACCATATACACGTTCCCATCCCTGCCCTGAAGCAAGGGCGGCGATAAGTACCAGCATGAAAGTGAAAGTATACTTGTACATGAGTTTACGGATTACTTGTTGTCTTGTTAAGTTTCTTCTGACAGTACAAATGTGCGGGCTTAGTTGCTGCGTAGTAAAGACAAAAAATCGCATTTGTTGATTTTTTTTAAGCTGATACAAGGGCTGAAAAACGCGGGGTAATGCACAAGATATTTTCATAACGATTTTAAAAACGAAAAAAAACCTGATAAAGTACCATGCGAATTCCTTTGTTTGTTCGTTACTTTGTTGAACAGATAAGCAATAAAAAGTATGCAAAAAAGTGTATTAGTGGAACTCATTCGCTCTTTAAACAAGAAAGAGGTACGCGAATTGCATAAATGGTTGCAATCACCTGCCCATAATCAACGGCAGGATGTGGTAAAGCTGTTCGATTTTTTGACGAAAAACCTGCAACAGGGCGACGAAACTACAGAAAAAGAGCGGGCATGGGCGGCTATTTTCAAAGGCGAACCCTACGACGACGCTTTTATGCGGCAGGTCATGTACTTTTTGTTGAAAGCCATGGAAGAGTACCTGGTTTTTACGGATTATACCAATGACAAGGTACAGTTTCAGATTGCATTGACACGCATTTACCGGATGCGAAAATTAGAAAAAGCGTATAAACAGGCCCATCGAACCGGTACGGAAACCCTGCAACACCAGCCGCTTCGCAACCGCTATTACCTTTTGCAGCGTTTTTTCCTGGAACAGGAGGAATACGAATACAAAATGAGCATTACCCAAAATGCTTCCGTAAATCTGCAGGAAATGTCGGATGCCATGGAAAAATGGTTTATCGTGGAAAAACTGCTGATCGGCAACGCCATGCTGGCTCACCACCACGTGTACCAGAAAGCCAACTACGATTCGGGCCTGCTGAATGAGGTGCTGGCCTATTCGTCCAAACACAACCTGTGGGACGAACCGGCCATCGCTGCGAATTATTTTGCGTACATGGCTATCACCAACCCCAACGACAAACAGTATTTTGACGATCTGGAAAAAATGATCCTCGAAAGCGACGACGAGTATTTTACCCAGCCCGAAATGCTGAACCTGTATCGCACGGCGCTCAATTATTGCACAGCCAAAGTGAACCAGGGCGAACTGGATTACAGCCGTCGAGCATTAAAATTTTACAGAAAAGGAGTGGAAAACGGCGCTTTGATTGAAAACGGCGTCATCAGCCGCTACACTTTCGGGAATGCCGTCGGTTTCGCTATTAAAATCGGAGAGTTTAACTGGGCGGAACAGTTTGTCGAACGTTTTCAACATTTCCTGGAGGAGAAACAGCGCAACAGTATCATCAATTTCAACTTGTCGCGGCTCTATTTTGAAAAAGGCGATTACAACAAAGCGCAACGCCTGCTCACCCAGTTCGAATACGACGACATGATCCTGAACATCATCGCAAAAACCATGTTGCTAAAAATATATTACGAACGCAGCGACCTCGATGCCTTTGAATCGCTGATCGAAAGTCTGCGCATTTACCTGCAACGCAAAGAAGCGCTCAATCCCGCCCGGAAAGCGGCGTATAAAAACCTGGTGAGCCTGATGAAAAAACTCTTAAACCTGAATATCTATTCCAAGGTGCAAAAAGAAAAATTCCGGGAACAGGTACTCAAAACCAATCCCCTCACCGAGCGCGAATGGTTCCTCAAACAATTGGATGGCAAATAATTTGGTCATTTTAGCGCGGAATTGTAGCGGCAGCACAACCCAATTGACCGAAATCGCGTTTCTTTGCAAACTTTTTCACACAAATAATTCTACCCTTGAAAAAAGGATACATCGTAGCGCTCCTCATTTTGGTGGTGCTGCTTATAGACCAGGCATCCAAATTTTATATCAAAACCCACTTCGAATACAACGAGGATATCCTCATTGGCGGACTCGACTGGGCACGGCTGCATTTCGTAGAGAATGAAGGCATGGCTTTCGGCATCACTTTCGACTGGGAATACGGCAAACTTCTGCTGAGCCTTTTCCGGGTGCTGATGGTGGTGGGGCTTATCTGGTACCTGCGCCTCCTGTTAGCCGCTGAAATGCCGTTCGGCTTTATTTTGAGCATCGGTCTGATTACCGCCGGCGCCTTGGGCAATATTATCGACAGCGCTTTTTATGCCCTTATTTTTTCCATGTCCGGCTACCACGGCGGCGTCGCCGAACTGACGCCTATCGGACAGGGGTACGGTCTTTCCGAGGGATTGCCGTTCAACGGTTTTATGCACGGTCGCGTCGTCGATATGCTGTATTTTCCGATGAAATGGGTACACATTCCCGAATGGATGCCCTGGATCGGTGGCGATGATTTTTTGTTCTTCAGCCCGATTTTTAATGTTGCCGACGCTGCCATCACGACCGGTGTCATATCTATTATATTGTTTCAACGCCGGTTTTTCAAAGACGGATTTGTGCAGCAGGAAACGCCTGCAGAACCCGCCGTTACCTGGGAAGACGCCGAAAAACTGGAAGAGGAAGCCTTCGCATCCGCCGATTCGGATACCGATGCGCCGGACAATCCGGACTGGAAAGAACATACGGAACTGGAAACTCCGGACGAAGATACGCGCAACAACGAACAACCTTCGGAAAGCGCGCCGAAGCCGAATAATCATAATTTGCTGTAGTTTGATGGTT
>JAYSZC010000833.1:0-3085 GCA_043738235.1 Lewinellaceae bacterium
GGCGTGCTACCATTATTTCCTCATTTTGAGCACCTTCAAACGTTCCGTTTTCCCCTGTTGTTCGATGGACAGGAAATACAGCCCTTCCGCCCACTGTGCCGTTTCGATGCGAATTTGCCCCGACTGCGTCGGCGGCAGCGTCTGTTGCAGCTTGCCCGCCGCATCCCAGACCTGAATCCGTTGTGCCGTTTGTTGTCCGGCGGATCGCAGCAGCAGGTAGTCGTCCGCCGGATTGGGGTAGGCGGTCCATTCAGCGGCAGCGGTTGCGGGAGCAGCTACATCCGTCAATTCATCTAGGCGGTACTGGCTGAAGAAGCGCCAGATTTCCCGGCTGGCCCTGAAATCCTGGTTGGTCACGCCGATCACGAAAGCCGCACCCGGCCAGGTATGTCCGCCGCCGATAATTTTGTAATGTTCTACGGTACTGCCTGCGTCGCCGTTGCTGTACAGGTAGTGTTCAGCGGTGCAGCCGTCGCTGGTGTTTATATTGGGAATATTTGTGAGTATGGGAGTTGGATCACAGTTGTTAAAACCTACCCAGGCATTCACGAGCGTAGGAATGGCCACAAAGCCACTGAGTACTGAGCCGTTGTAAGGCACGGTATTGTCGGCGGTGCCGTGAATTTCCATCACAGGCACCGGGCGCTGCGGGTTGCAGGCGGCGAGATTGGGGCCGATCATGCTGCCGGTCACCGAAGCGATAGCGGCTATGCGGTCGTTGAGTTCGCAGGCCAGGGTATAACTCATAAAGCCGCCATTGCTCATGCCGGTGCTGTAAATACGTTGAGGGTCAATGTTATACGTAGCCTGTAAGGCATCGATCAGGTCGCTGATAAAACCCACGTCGTCGACGGTAGCGCCGGTTCCGAAGGTGTTCCAGAAGCGATTGCCCTGATTATCCAGGGTGCCGTTGGGATGCACCACCAGGAAATTGGCCGTATCGGCAATAGCGCGAAAATCGCCGTAAAACTCCTGTTCCAGGTTATTGGAAGTGTAGCCGTGCATATTGATAACGAGTGGCACAGGGGTGTTGCCGGTATATGCTGCCGGGCGGTACAGCCGGTAATCGCGGGTGAGTCCGCCGCTTTGGATGCTGCCGAGCACGGTGATTTGGGCGGATAAGACATTGGCAAAGAGCAGCAGGAAAAGGGTAGCGGTGATTCGGATCATGTTGCGTTTGATATGTTTTTTATTGAGTGGAAAGGATTTTAGTTTAAATCACGCACCGCGCACCCAGCGCCAGGGTAAACGCACCTTTTTTCAAAGTGGTGGTCGTGGTGCTTTTGGTGCCGATGGCCGCCGGAAATTGTAACAGCAAGTATGCGCTGAAATCTTTGGTGAAATAATGCTGTGCACCCAGACCGTATTGCAGGCGGTAACCGTTGCTTTTCAAAAACCCGGGTTCAACTTTGTTGAAAAAACCGTTGTAACTCAAATTTCCGAACAAGTAGGTGTCGCTGTAATAACCCAGCCGGAACACCGGATACAGGTTGACAGGTAGCCCGACGCTGGTTTGTTTCCGGTTTTTATTGGAAAAAAGCACATTGGTTTCTGCTGTGGCGAACAGGTAGAATACCGGCGCCAGTTGCTGGTAAAAAGAAAACTGCAATTGTGTCAGCGTGCGGTCGTAACCGGAAAATTGCCGCGCATTCAGGTCGTTGGTGGCAGGGAAAAATACGCCCGCCTGCACGGTCAGTTCGGGTAACTTGCGAAACGGAATACCACGCGCATACAAACCGACGGCGGCCATTTTATGAAATCCCGTTGAGCCGGCTTCATCTCCGCCCAATACGGCCAATGGGCTGTTGCTTTCATCCGTATCATATCGGTTGTGGGCAAAAATAAGCGATGCGCCGACGTTGAGGCGGTTGTTCCGGGCTACGCCGTAACCGACCTGCAGGACGTGATACAAAGAAGAAAAGCGGGAAATGTCGGAAATGGTGTCGAATTCGGTCTGTACTTTTTCGGTGCTGAGTTGGTTGAACAGCGCCACTTCAAAACGCCCGTGCGACACGACGGCAGGCGACAGGCCGGGGCTGATGATGAGCATGCTGTCGGTTCTTTGAGCGCTTAATTGCAGGAAAAATGTGCAAAAGAGCAGCGAACAGGAGAACAGGAGATGTTTCATATTGGATTGGTTTTATGATTATGAAGAAAGTAGATGGACAGATTGGTACCGATCTCGATTTTACAGAAATCGGGCAGCATAGATTGCGCTGCCAGCTGGTTCCAAAGCAGCAGCAGGGCAAAAAGCGGCGTTTTTTTCATCAAAATCGGTTACGAATGAGGCTGTAAAAGTAGTTAAATGCAGCCGGCTCCACAATTGTGTTTTTGGTGTATAGTGTATGGTGTTTAGGGGTCTTCGCTCAAGCCACTCACTGTTGCCAAAAGCGAAGACCCCGAAACACCAAACACCAAACACGGTTTACTGCACCGTCACCGGAAAACTGACATCAAAATCCACTTCTCCGCCGGGCGCATTCAGGTTGTCTTTGTCCGTAGGTTCGTGGTACAGTTTGATGTTGACCGAACCGGTCGAAGCGGCGCCTTTCGTCCACAGCGTTTGAATGCCTAAACTTTTGCCATTGCTGTCCGTGTCGTCGTAAGCTACGCCGATGCTGGCGCCGGTTACGTTAAAGACGAATAAGTGATCGGCGCTTTCTGCCTCAATTTCATCTGTCAGGTCTTCCCCAGGCGTTTTCGTGTCGTCATACACGTGCAGGTAACATTGGATCGTTGCGCCGGCAGAAGCCGGAATGACAATCGTTTCTACCGTCGCATTGGAAGCGTCGCCGCCGTCGGGGTCGCTCCATTCAAATTTCCGGTCGAAACCGTTGGCGCCGGTGAGGTGTATCTCGATACGGGTAATGTTTTCCTGTACCGTTTCGGGGTCTTTTTTACAGCCTGTTACTGTGAGGCCGGAAATGAGACATGTGAAGAACAGGGTGCGAAAAGTAATTTTTGTGTTTGACATGATTGGAAATGTTATCAGTTATCAGTTTTCAGGCTGGAAATGGAGGAAAAGGGTAGTTTCTGCTCCCTATCGGTTAATTAGTTATCAGTTATTAGTTATTGGTTATCAGTG
>JAYSZC010000834.1:0-7877 GCA_043738235.1 Lewinellaceae bacterium
TTTTCGCTACCAGAAACTTTCCAGGTTTTAAAAACCTGGAAAGTTTAGCACTCGATAAAAAATAAAATTCGGTTCTCTTTTTTTGGTCGGGTCTTATGAGCCCTTCTCGTCTGAGCACTATTGAATAAAACGTCCAGTAGCGTTGTCAGAAAGATACAGAGTTTCATATCGTGGCAGTTGACAAGCCTTCATGGGCGGCAAAAAAATTTCCGGGCATTGCCTTTAATGGTTCCATGCAAAGCAAGCCCGGAATATCCGCATGAAGTGATACGCTCAGTGAGTAGACAAATGTAAAAGGGTTTTTCAAACATGCAACCGATTGCACAGGATATTTTTTTTGTATTTTATGTACCTTTACCAAATTCTTTGCAGCAACTTGACAGACCCTACTTTATCTCCTTTATGGATCGGAAAAAGAAAGAAGTTACGATTTACGATATTGCGGCGAAACTCAACGTCTCGGCAGCCACGGTAAGCAGGGCGTTGCGGAATCACCCGGCAGTGAGTGCCAAAACGAAGAAACGCATTTTTGATCTGGCGGAGTCTTACGGTTATCAGACCAACCAGTTTGCGCGCAATTTGCGGCAACAGCAGTCCAAAACGATCGGCGTCATGGTTCCCCGCCTGAATAGTTATTTTATGGCTACGGTCATTTCCGGTATAGAACATGTCGCCAATGAAGCGGGTTACAATCTCATTATCAGCCAGTCTTCCGAGCAACCGGAACGGGAGAATGCGATTGTAAAAACGATGTTTAACAACCGTGTGGACGGTATGCTGGTGTCTCTCTCGTACCAGACGGCCAGTCTGCAGCACTTCACCCGTTTTTCTCAAAAAAACATACCGGTCATTTTTTTTGACCGAACCTTTGAAACCGAAATCTTTACCAATATCCGCATCAACAACCTGCAGGCGGGATACGATGCGACCAAACACATGCTCGAAAGGGGCCGCCGCAGGATCCTTCATGTCAGCGTATCCAACACGCACAGTATTTACCAGGAACGTTTCAGGGGCTACGCCAAAGCCCTGGAGGAATTCAATATACCCTTGAATATGGACTATGTTCATTTGGGTGATTTGTCGCTGGAAGCCGGTATTCAGGCGGCGCAATACGCCCTGGAACTGCCCCAAAGACCCGACGGTATTTTTGTAGCCAATGACAACTGTGCAGCAGGTTGCATCATCGCCTTAAAAAAAGCAGGCATCCGTATTCCCGAGGACATCGCGATCGTTGGGTTCAACGACGACCCTGTCTGCCATATCGTTGAACCCAACCTGACCACGATTCATTATCCCGCCTATGAGATGGGGAAAATTGCTGCGCGCAACCTCATCCATCATTTATCAGGCATCGAGAACCTGATTCTTACCCAAACCATCGCGCTGCGCTCGGATTTGATTGTGAGACAAAGCTCTTAATTAGGAATGAGGGGATGAGGAATGAGGAATGCCGAGCGTGATGTCCACCCAAAAACGGGATCCGCTCATTCCTCATTCCTCATCCCTCATTCCTCATCCCTCATCCCCCTCAGTATCCTGGGTTCTGCTCCAGCACCCCCGTTCTGTTCCTCTCAATTTCTTGCTGTGGAATGGGCCAAAGGTTGAAATGGTCTTTGATGCCCGCAGCATAGAAAGGATTACATTTCCTGATTCTATCTGCCAGTCTGCCCAGCCGTGTGAGGGTGAACATCCGTTTTTCTTCCACGCCGAATTCCCGCATTCTTTCATCGAGGATATAATCAATATCAACCTGGCCTGCCGCAACGGGAGAAGCGTTGGACCTGGCTCTTACGACGTTGATGTCTGTCGCTGCACTGCCTTTATCGTTCAGGCCCAGGTATGCCTCCGCCCGCAGCAGGTACGTTTCAGCAAGCCTGAACATATACTGGTCCGTATAGGTAGCGCCTGCCGAAGGTTTTAAAGCAAACGGATATGGGGCAGGCGTAATGTAAAGGGCACTCGGGTGATCGAAAGGTGTGGTACATTTCGACTGATAAGGATAAAATGCCCTGTCAGGCTTGCCTGAAGTGATGGCGCCGCTGACGCCGGTCATACCAGCCGGAACATTATGGAAAGAAATGATCTGCCCGAAGAATGGACTGGCTGGATTGTTGGACTGGTATGCCCGCACAAAATTGTGGTTGGCATTCCGGATGTCAGTGGCAAAATCGCCGGCATAAACGGAATCAATCATATAGATAGAAGGCGCTAAAAATCCGACGCCACGGCCGCCCGAATAGTCTCCAGCAGGCCAGAGGAATGGCGCTACGCCGTTAATTCTAACATCCCGGATGAGGGGAGGGTGAACACGTTCCAGTTGCCAACCACCGGCAAAAGCGGTAGAAACGGCTCCGCCGCCCAATACATCCGTTTCCATTTGAATGACCCAAATGCCTTCCTTGTTACCGGAGCTTCTGTTCTGATTGTTGCGCTGGAACATATCCCAATACACATCACCCGGAGTCACGGTGCTTCTTGAGCCGAACCTTGCCGTCATCAAATCCGTATTTGGATCATCAATGACGATGGTAGCAGCAGTGACGGCATTCTGGAACTGGCCGTCCGCCAGGTATACTTCAGCCAGCAGATGCTGGGCAGCGAGATTACTTACTTCGCCGTTTTTTACTACAGTAATGGCCGGCAAATTGGCAGCTGCAAAAACCAGGTCGTTTATAACCTGTGTATACACTTCTTTTCTGGTTGCCCGTACAAAATCCGTTTTCTCCGTAGCGATCTCCTCCAATACTAAAGGCACACCGCCGAATAAGTGAGCGAGACTTCTGTAAGCAAATGCTCTGAAGAATTTCGCCCGCGCCTCAAACAGGGGCTTTTTTGTATCAATAACTTCGGAAGTAGGCAAACGACTCAGAATGGTATTGGCTTCCGCAACAATTTTGTATAAACGCGTCCAGTGATTGCTGATAAGACCCGAAGCAGGGTTAAAGTCGGCATCCAGGTTCGGCGTTACCGTTGTAATCTGAAAGGCTACATCCGTTCTGTACAGGTACTCCATCGGGTTGAAGTCATTGACCGTAAAAAATTCGGTCCGTACCAACCCATACAGATTGTTGGTGGAAGCATTGAAATCGTTTTCGGTCTTAAAAGCATTTTCCGTACTAAAGAAATCAATAGGTTGCTCGTTCAGGAAGTCTTTTTTACAAGAGGTATTTGCTGAAATCAATGCAACAATGATCAACAAATATTTATGTATGTTTTTCATGTTTTTTTAACTTTTTGTTTTTAGTACTGTGTCATCCAAATTTTTGAATATTCGAGGATGCGAGCATTTGAGTATAAATGATTCGTTATCAGTCAGATACTCGAATACTCAAATCTTCAAATACTCAAAAAAAATTAGGCGACTATGTATTAGTAAATGATACTCGCCCCAACGGTAAAAGCCCTCAGCACCGGTCTTCCGCCGGCCACGATACCTTCACCGGATTCCGGATCCCATCCTTCCCAGCTTGTCCAGGTAACAAGGTTCTTTCCACTTACAAACAGATTGATGTTTTGGGCCCCCACTTTTTTGAGTAATCCGGCAGCCAGGTTGTAAGACAAGGTAACGTCCTGTAACCTGACGAAGCTTCTATTTTCATACATAGCGGGTTCCACTTTGGCCCGGGCGCCGGAAATATTGCGCGGATATTTGCCCTCCGGGTTGTTGGGCGACCAGTAATCGATGCCTTCGAAGTCGTTCCAGCGAACCGTGTTATCTTCCCGGTAATATTGTGGTATGTTGTTGGCAAACGGCCGGTTAACGCCCCGGTATCCTTCTTTCCCGCCTTGTACGGAATTGAGCAGGAACGAAAGGCGGAACGCTTTAAAGTTGAGCGTATTCGACAAACTGATCCTGTAAGCCGGTTCCTGCCTGCCGAGGAAAATCCGGTCGCCGGCAGGCATAATATCACCATCGCCATTTTGATCCACAACGCTCATAGAGCCGACAGGGAAACCGGGCAATCTCGTATCAGCCAAGTCATAAACACCATTTGCCAGGTAGTCATAAACTGTGCTAATGGATTTTCCAATAAACAGACCGCTGGAAATCAGGTTGTCTTCAATGCCGTCATCGTTGGCGTCTTGTCCGGTGAGGGTCACAATTTTGTTCTTGTTGGAAGAAAAAACAAGGCCGGCGGACCAACTAAAATCCGATTTGCTCAAAATATGCTGGGTAATGGAGGCTTCAAGGCCTCTGTTGTTGATTTGACCCAGGTTGGTCGTGATGTTGTCAAAGCCGGTGATACTCGGAATAGCGACACTGAATAACAGGTCGTAAGTATTATTGTTATAAGCATCCAGGCTGCCCTGTGTCTTTCCGTCAAACAGACTGAAATCCACCCCGATATTCAAACCTTTGGTGCGCTCCCATTTCAGGTTGTCATTGCCCAATCTGTTCACCTGCTGGCCGAAAGCCGTTGTACCTCCGTCGCCAAAAACATAAGCGGCACTGGTAGAAAGAGAAGCAATGGAACTATATCTGGAAGTCTGATTGCCAATTACACCATAACCGACCCTCAGTTTTAACAGCTCGATTGCCTTCATGTTTTGCATAAATCCTTCTTCCGACAGTATCCATCCCAAGGCAACCGTTGGGAAAACAGCAGATTTATTGTTTTTAGCGAATCCGGAAAATCCGTCTCTGCGGACAGTAGCCGTTATCAGGTATTTGTTGTTAAACTTGTAATTCAGCCTGGCCATTTGATAGAGCAATGCTTCATTCCATCCGTCTGAATTAGCAAATTGATTCGTTCCCAAAGCCAGGTCGTTGTAGCTCAATGTCAACCTGGAAAAACCCCTGGCTTCGGCAAATGTGCTGTTAAATTCCCTTTTGATCGAACCGTACAGGAGCGTTGCTCCCACTTCGTGTTTACCAAACGTATTATTGTAGTTAACGATGTTATCTAAGGTATAGTCGTAGTAAGTCTGATCGTCTTTAAATGCCCTGCCTGTTTGACCCGAATCAAAAATGCTCGCAAAGTAGCGCTTGTCCGTTCTGAAGTTGTTACCGAAATTCAATCTGTAAGTAAGCCCTTTCAGGAAAGGAAAACTGATCTCGTTGTAGATATTGGCAAAGTAATAATTATGCCGTTCGTAATCGTCTACTTCGTATGTCGAAAAAGCATTCAGTTCAATGGTGTTTGTCGGGGAAACAATCAGATTGCCGTTCGCATCGTAGGGTACGTGGAGTGGAGAGGCTCTTTGAATGGTAGCTAATGCCGGCTCGGCTCCATCCTGATTGACAAAAGAACCCAATGAAACCAGGCCGACTTTCCACCAGTTTAAAGGCTGCAATTCGATGTTTGCCCGAATAGATTTTCTGGCAAACTTGTCGTTAATAATAAATCCCTTCTGGTCTACAAGACCGCCTGAAAACAAATAACTTACCTTATCGCTGCCGCCCGACACACTCAGGTTGGTTTCAGAAATGGTACCCTTGTTTGTACCGGCCTCCCACCAATTGAAGTCATTCGGCAATAGTTCGCCATTGGCATCCCGCATGGAGCCGTCTACCACATCTTTTACATTAAAAGTCGGATTAGGTGCTGTATAGCCGGATTCCTGCGTGTAAGCCCTGTCATAAAAAGCTTCCGTTACACCCGCTAAATATCCCTCTCTGTTTTTGGGTATGAACTCACCTACGGTCGGCGTTTGTGTAGTGTAACCCGTGTTAAACGAAATCCTCGGCTTCTCTCCCGGACGCCCTTTTCTGGACGTGATCAGGATGACGCCATTGGCTGCCTGTGCGCCATAGACGGCTGTTGAACTCGCATCTTTCAGTACATCTATGGATGCAATATCATCCGGATTGATGGCCGACAAGGAACCGGTATACTGAATGCCATCCAGGATAATCAATACATTCTGGTTGCCGTTGAGCGACACACGGCCCCTGACGGAAATCGGCGGCGTACCACCGGCTGTAGTTGCCACGCCAACATTTAACCCCGGCAAAGTTCCCTGCAGGAATTGCGCAATGTTGGTATTGGGCAATTCGCTGAGGGCCTCAATATTCAGGCTCGCCACAGCGCCGGTTACATCCACCTTTTTTTGGATACCGAATCCCACGACGACGAATTCTTCCAGCGTTTCCGCACTCACCGTGAGCGCTACGTCAATTCTGGTCTGACCGCCCACAGCGATCATCTGTTTCTGATAGCCCGTATAATTGAAGCTCAAGGTGGCGTCGGCGGCAGCGCTGATGGAGTAGGCGCCATCCGTATTCGTGACCGCCCCTGTTTTGGTACCAACCACCGCTATGGTCACACCAATTAAAGGTGTGCCGTCTTCGCTGTCCTTCACCGTACCGCTTACAATCATGTTTTGGGCAAACGACAGACTGTGAAAACCGGTGAAAAGAAGCATGGCAAAAGCCGCTTGTAACCGGCCTTTTCGTTTCATGCAGGAAAGTAAATAACAAAGTTTCATGCTGAATGATTTATAAGTTAAAAGTTTCAGGTATATGAAAAAAACGCTTTTCGGTTTTCAGTAGGTTTCGTTGTCAATATGAGCTAAGGTAAAAACAATTTTCTGTCATGCAACCGATTGCATAAAATTTTATTTGCAAAATCAATGTTCAGCCGACTTTGGCGGTTTTGTGTTAATTTGATCCTTAAAATCTATGATAAATGCCATATTTGACCCTGCTGCGAAGGGTTTTCCGGGTGGAAAAACGAACTATTCACACCGATTACATTATGGTACGACAAAGCGCCATACCTTCGCTGGCAAGCGAAACAAATAGTAAACTATGCGAATAATAGGTTAAAACTGATCCAAATCGCCCAAATATGGCTAAAACTGCCCCAACCCGGGTGTCATCCTGAGGCGGCACGCCGCCTTCGACAACGATCAAAACGGAATGAACCGAAAATCTCGCGTTAGTGAGGCGGTGACTGACAGTCACCGCCTCACTAAAACGAGCGGTTCATTAGCAGCGCAGCGAAGGACCTGCCCAAGTAAAAGTGCAAATATTGCTTTTAATGCTTGACCATATCCTTCGCTGCGCTCAGGATGACACCCGGGTTGGGGCAGTTTCAACTATTCATAGCGACTTGGATCAGTATTAATCCAGTATTCGCATTTAGATTAAATTCTTTGCAAATGCTTGATTATCAACACTGATAACCAATAACTAATAACGGATAACTACTCAACCATGGCTTTTGCACTTACCCAATCCCCCGATTTTGACAAAATGAATGACGGACTCGTTCCCGCCATCGTGCAGGATGCGCAGACGGCAGCGGTGTTGATGCTGGGCTATATGAACGCGGCGGCGCTGCAACAAACGCAGGAAACAGGGTTGGTCACCTTTTTCAGCCGTTCCAAACAACGTTTGTGGACCAAAGGCGAGGAGTCGGGCCATGTTTTGCGGCTGCGCTCCATCGCGCTCGATTGCGACAACGATACCTTGCTGATTCAGGCGGAACCGGCAGGGCCTGTTTGCCATACGGGCGCCGATACCTGCTGGAATCAGCCCAATGTAGCGCCCGATTTTTTGCATCAATTGGAAAATATCATTCTGGAACGCCGCGCAACAGCGCCCGAAGGTTCGTACACCGCCCAACTATTTGCCTCCGGTATCGCGAAAATGGCCCAGAAAGTAGGAGAGGAGGCCGTGGAAACCGTCATCGAAGCACTGGGCAACGACCGCGAACGCCTCCTGAATGAAAGCGCCGACCTGCTGTATCACCTGCTGGTGTTGTTCGCTGCAAAAGAGATTCGGCTGAATGAAGTGGAACAGGTATTGTTGTCCCGGCATAAGTAAAAGGGCAAACATGAGTCATCCCGAATTTTTGGAATGCCTTCAAACCAGAGCGGATTCAACGGTAGCACGGCCTTCAGGCCGTCGGGAAAAGGGCATTTATGCC
>JAYSZC010000835.1:0-3082 GCA_043738235.1 Lewinellaceae bacterium
ATAACTTTCCCATAAACCTGTTTTTTGTATCCAAGGAGGTACAGCGACTTCTCCTTTTTCGAAGAAACGTATGTTCTCAAATTTTCCTTCAAGCGATTCACCCGGGATGAGTCCAATGTGTTTCAAATACAATCGGCAGGTATAGCGTAATTCGCTCGCCGTGATACTGCGTACCTGCTTTGCCCTCTTTGTCGGGTATAGAGGTGTCATCAAGATTGTCAAGAGCAAAATACACGACTTTACCATTTGTAGTAGCCCAATCAATACCTCTTTTACTGGTGTTATACCATTTTCCAACTCCTCCTTTGTCTACATATGGATTCTTCCATTTTACCCCTTCTCCTATCTTTCTAGCTGCTGTCTTTTCATGATATTTAAATGTGTCTTTCATTCGAAGAACATCCAATATGTCTTTAGGGTCATGATTTTTGTGTTTTGCTTCAACACGTAGAGGTGGGGGTGGAGGTGGTGCTACTTGTGGCTGTGCAGGTTGCGGATATCCTACTTGAGGTAATTGAAGTGCTACTTGTGGCTGTGCATGTTGCGGAGCAGGGGAAGGAGCGCCTATTAATCCAAGGGGAGAACTGTTTTCTTGGATCGTTTCCGAGAAAGGTATATGCAATAAAAGGGTAGGATCATTTATGTTTTTAAAATCAATGATTTCACGGCCTTGTTTTTCATTCATATATAGTAAACGGCCAACAGACCCAAGTTTGTCATTTCGTAACCTAGGAGCTCCTTCAGGTGAGGCAACCCCATAAAAAATTGGACTTGGGTCGTCAGGGATGTCTGCCCAGGGTTTTTTGCTGTTACGCAAATCACCCATGCGATTAATCTGATTTGCTATATTTTGTAGATCATTACCACGTATCGGTACGATGGAATGTATAAACGCTTGTTCTAAAATTTCATGATTTTCTATTGTAACTAATTTCTTTAATTCTTCAAGTGTACTTTGATCTGTTAATGGCTTCTTTGATTCACCCAGATAGATAAATCTTTGTACAATACTTTCTGAATCATCGTTAATATTGGCATCTTTCATTTGCACTGTAGGTTTTACCCTTCCTTGCTTTTGTTGTACCGAATGCAAGGCCTTATGTGGTAAATATTTTACTTGTGGGGAGTTATTCGCCAATTTCTGGTAGGCTTTTAATTGCTTCACACGAGGGCTATTGTTAATGGATTCTTGTAGTTTTCTTTGTGCAATAGCCTCAGGTGTATTGTCCAAAAACTGAAAAGTTGATTCGCCATTACTTTGCAGTTTTGGTAAATTATTAGCTACAGCCTGGCTTTTATTTTTCTGAATCTTGTCAACGTGTGTATTCATATTATTCTGTTGTCGGGTTCAAAAATTTCCTATAATGTTTGTGTCCATTATCCAAAGCAAAACGCGGGCAATTTCTGGTGATCGCTCAAAAATAGAACTATTCTTCGGAACAAACAACCTGATCCGGGATGTATTCGCCGGGGACAAATCAACCAGAATAGGGTCGCTGGTGTAACATCGCTGCAATAACTGAAAAAACCTTCGTAATTCTGCGGGATAAAAAAGTTCCATATGAAAATTCTTCGATTTCTCTATTCTTCCGCTTGTTTATTTGGTTTTCAAATGTTGAGCGCACAAAATCCATTGGGCATTTTTGAACAAAGCACCGACGTAGGCCAGGTGCTGCACCCAGGCAAAACCGAATTCGATGCTGCAACGCAGACGTACCGGCTCAGCGGCGCCGGGGCGAATATCTGGTTTAAAAAAGACGAATTACACTTTGCCTCTAAGCAGATAAAAGGCAATGTCATCCTGCAATGCCGGGGCAAATTGCTTGGCACAGGGGTCGACCTGCACCGCAAATTCGGCTGGATGTTCCGCGCAGGTTTGGATACTTCGGCAGCGATGGTCTGCGCCACGGTTCACGGCGACGGATTGACGGCTATTCAATACAGGAAGCGCGCGGGGGAGAACATAGAAGAAGTAAAATCGCCGGTAAAAATGCCGGACGTGATTGAACTGGAGCGCCGGGGCAGGAGTTTTTTCCTGTCCGTAGCACGCTTCGGCGAACCATTCTGGACCGTGGAAGTGCCCGATTTTGACCTGCCGGAAACCTTGTACGCGGGGTTGTTTATTTGCTCCCACAACAAAGACGTAGTGGAACAAGCCGGGTTCGACAACGTGCGCATTGTCATCCCTGCGAAACCAGGCTTTCAACCCTACCGCGATTATATCGGCAGCCATATCGAGGAGCTGGATGTTGTCAGCGGTCAGCGAAAGGTGCTGTTTTCCGACCCCAAATCCTTGCAGGCGCCCAACTGGACGCCCGACGATAAGTCATTGATTTACAACTGCGAAGGGTTGATCTATCGCTTTGATAGGACCAGCCAAAAAACGGAGGTGCTGAATACGGATTTTGTCAAACAAAACAACAACGACCACGTGCTCTCTTTCGATGGGAAGATGCTGGGCTTGAGTAGTTCCAGCGGCGATCCTGCGTTCGGTTCCATGATTTACATCGTGCCAGTCGGCGGCGGAAAACCGAAACAAATTACCCCCATCGGTCCCTCGTACCTGCACGGCTGGTCGCCCGACGGCAAATGGCTGACCTACACTGCCCAGCGCAATAAAGTGTACGATATTTACAAAGTGCGATCAAAGGGCGGCAAAGAAATCCGCCTGACGCATACCGACGGACTCGACGACGGCTCGGAATACAGCCCCGACGGAAAACACATTTATTTCAATTCAACACGAACCGGAAAAATGCAACTCTGGCGCATGAAATCCAATGGGAAAGAGCAAGTACAACTCACGGATGATGCCTACAACAACTGGTTTCCGCATATTTCACCCGATGGCAAATGGATCGTGTTTCTGTCCTATCCGCCCGAAGTAGCGGCAGACGACCATCCGTTTTACCAGCACGTGTACCTGCGAAAAATGCCTGTTTCGGGTGGAAAACCGGTCGTGATCGCTTATTTCTACGGCGGTCAGGGCAGCATCAATACGCCTTCCTGGTCGCCGGATGGGAAAAAGGTGGCGTTTGTGAGCAACTCAGATGAGGAATGAGGAATGAGGGATGAGGAATGA
>JAYSZC010000836.1:0-7875 GCA_043738235.1 Lewinellaceae bacterium
TTTCGCAGACATCCGTCAAATTCAGGTCGTCGATATCGATGACAACCGTATTTCCGGTGGTACCGGCATAATTAGCGGCATTGGCAATATAGGCCAACCATTGAGCGGGCGTACGCGTTGCGCCGTCGTTGATGAGTTGAGAAGTATTGTTGGCAATAAAATTAAACGTCAGCGCAGTCACACCGGCGGTAAGTCCGGGAGGAATACTGCCCGTCGAAGCATCAATGGCATTTTCAAACGCATTGGTATCATCGAATACAAACAAGTGGGTTTGTGTGGCGACATTGTTGAGCGGGTCGTTGGTATTGCTGTTCTGGAAAGCATAAATCTGATCTCCGTTCAACAGGTTAAAATCCAGCGGGTTGAAATTGCCGCTTGCACCCGGAATCGGAGTACCGGCCGGGGCAAATCCGGGACTCAACATATTCCCGATGGTCATATTAATAACTGTTCCGGCCATGACGCCGCCTGCGGGAACGGTGTACCGCATAATGTCTTCATTGCCTTCGCCGGAATTAATCGTATTGCGGAAACCCGTACCTGTCCAGCCGTTGTCTGTGAAATAAATCACCGTACCGGCAGCCAGGTTTACAAAAGGCACAAAGGCAAAATCATCCGTCCCGTCTTTGTAACCGATAATGGCCAGATCGCCCGGCGCCAGCACACTGACAGGCGGCGATGTATTCAGCGTTTGTGTTACAAAAAAGGACGTGTTGCCCACCACAGCGGTAGAAGGCGTCGGCGCTACGGGGTCGCCCGTCACGTCACCCGGCGAAGTGTACCATAATAAGTCGATGCCAATGGCGGTCAGCGGACTCGCCACTGCGTTCTGGCAATACACCACAGGAGTAGTAACCGTTGGAGGCGCGGGTATCGGCAACACTGTCAGGTTCATCTGATCCTGTGGGTTCGGGCAAACACCCGTGCTGGAGGCTGCCAATGTGAGGGTAATCAAACCCGTATATCCCACCGGAGGCGTGTAAGTCACGTCAACATTGCCACTATTCGGATCAAAAGTACCGCCCATGACAGATGCCGACCAGGAAACAGGTATGACAGCGCCGGCTTCCAAAGTACCATTGAGAAAAACCGTCATTCCGGCACAGATCGTCTGATCTGGACCGGCATTTACGCCGCCGGTTTGTATTTCCACCGTGCGGGTGGCCACCGCTGCAGGGCAAGGCCCGGCCGGGTCATTGGTTGTAAACGTAAACAGGATATTGCCCGTAAAATTCAGGGGTGGCGTGTACGTCACATTGACCGACGTATTATTCGGCGCAAAAGAACCGCCCGGCACATTTGCTGTCCAGGCGCCTCCGGTGGCGCTTCCGCCCAAGGTGACGGATAAATTGATCGGGGTATTAACACACCCGGGTTGTACGGCCGGGATCATCGCCGTAGCAGGCGCTTGTACCGTTACCACGATTTCAGCCCGGTCGCTTTCGCAAAGCGATGAGCCGCCGAGGGTGACATTGAGGTTAGGGATATCCAGGGTCAATGTACCCGCAGCGCCGGTAGACGTGGTATAACTACCACTCATACCTATGTATGTCAGCCATGCCGCAGGCGTACGCGCCATGCCGTCGTTGTTCAGCGCAATTCTGTTGGCTGCCGAGAACGGGAAGGTATTGGCCGTAACGCCGGCAGTGAGTCCGGGAGGAATATTTCCCGTCGCCGTAGAAGTTGCATTTTCAAATCCGTTGGTATCATCCAGCACAAATAAATGCGTGATGGTAGCAACGTTAAACATCGGGTTGTTCGGATTGCTGTTCTGGAAAGCGTAAATCTGATCGCCGGCGGCGGCAAAGTCGACCGGGTTAAAATTGCCGTTACCTCCGGGAGGAATAGCCCCCGAAGAGGTAAAACCTGCCGCATTGCTATAAATAACGGTACCGGCAGGTACACCACCTGCAGGAACGGTATATCTTAGAAAACCTTCCGTGCCACCTCCCGTTATGGCGGTGACCGAACGAAATCCGCCCGCTCCCGCATTGAGTGACTGATCCCAGCCCGCATCTGTAAAATAGATGACCGTACCGGCTGCCAGGTTTACAAAAGGAACAAAGGCAAACAAATCATTCCCGGCAGGCAATATATTGTCCACCATGCCAATGATAGCGATATCGCCTGGGGCCAGCACACTCACCGGTGCAGCGCCGCTTGTTGTCTGCGACACAAAATAAGAAGTGCTGCCCACAACAGCAGTCGATGGCGTTGGAGCTACCGGGTCGCCGGTCGGGTCGGCCAGCGAGCTGTACCACAGCAGGTTGACGCCACCGGCGGTCAAAGGAACTGCCACATCGCCCTGGCAATACAGCACCGGCGTAGTCACCGTCGGTACCGGCGATTCGGGCAATGCGCCGATAATGGCACTTCCATTCATGTCGCCGACACATGTCGCAGCTGTGTTATCCGTAGCTACGACATTATAGGTGCCTGCCGTATTGAAATCACCAAAATTCAGCGCAGCGCCGGTGCCAATTACTGTGGCCACAGCCGGGGGCATATTATTGAGGAATAATCTGTAAGTAAAGCCGCTCTGTGAGCCGGAAAGTCCGATGGATGCGCCGGGGCCACTGTTTTCGCAGGTACTACCACCGCCGGTTACATCAAACACCGTTGGGCCGGGCACCACTGCAAACGAAAAGGGGCGGTGTGGACGGCACTGGCTGCCGGCCGGTGTGGGACTCAGAATAGCATAAGCAGTGTAATTGCCAACAGGAAGGGTCGTGTTGGTGACATTTAGTGTTGCGGAGGTGCCACCGCCGCCGAGCATGGCAAAGGGTACGCTCCCCAGCAAAGTACCCCCCGGAGCGGTGTACGGATCCACCACCGCGGCAGGGAAAACAACGAAGTTGATACCAAAATCGGTTTCGCCGTTTGCGGCCTGCGACATATTGGTGAGGTTCAACAAAGACAAAGAGAAATCTCCGCCGCTACATACAAACAACGAATGAGAGCTGCCGCCGAAGGTGGGGCAGATGAACGCACAAGGCGGCACGCCAGGTCTCGTTACTGTCTGCACACATAGATTGGCCGGAACCGTAAACTCCACCTCTACAATAGTCTGCATATTGTCGGCCTTGAATTGTACGCCGGTAAACGTGTGGGTATTGCCCACCAGACTACCCACTGCAATAGAATAGGTGCCGATTGCATCGCCACCCGGCTCGATTTGCAGGAAACCGCTCTGAGGAGGATTGACAAAAGTGACCACTACATCAGCCGTATAAAAATCGTCCAGAGGTGTAGATGTATCATTATTATCACAAGTACCAACATTGTTAAAGGTCACGCTGGTAATGTCGCAAACAGGTGAACAAGGCAGCACACCAAGTCTCGATGCTGTCTGTACACATTGATTTGCCGGAACCGTAAATTCCACCTCTGCAACAGTCATCATACCGTCGGCCCTGAATTGTACACCCGTGAACGTGTGGGAATTACCCACCAGACTACCTACGGCAATAGAATAAGTACCAATCGCATCTCCGCCCGGCTCGATTTGTAAAAAACCGGTGGCAGGCGGAGCGACGAAATTCACCACCACATCGGCAGTGTAAAAGTCGTCCAGAGGGTCGTTGGTACCATTATCGTTGCAAGTACTGACATTTTGGAAGCTAACGCTCGTGATGTCGCAGTTACAATCAACAGCCGGATTCAGTGTAAAACTGATCAGCTCTTCATTTTCGCAGCCGTTGGCGTCTGTAATCACCAGGGTATAAGTGCCGGCGCTCAAAGCCGTCTGATTGGCGTTACCCTGAACGATGCCGCCACCGTCCATCGTACTCCAGGTGTAGGTGTAAGGCCCCATGCCGCCGCTCGTACTGATAATATTGATAACGCCATCGTTATTGGCGCAGGAAGGGTCATCCGTAGTGGAAGATGCTACCACCGGAAAATCCTGCGATACAAAAAACGTCGCCGAGCCGGACAAGGTAGCAACGCAGTTATTAGCATCCGTGACGGAAACAAGCGTATAGGTAGTGGTAAAATTTAAGGCCTGGCTAATCGGTGTTCCGCTGGTGTAATTGGAGATAGCCGGATAATTTGTCGCCAAACCATCGGTGTAATCAATGGTATATGGCCCGGTGCCGCCCGTAATGGTTACGATCAAGGGCATATCCGCGTCTGCTGTATTACCTTCCAGGCAGAAGTTGCCCGAGCCGGAAATGACGGCGGAGATGGATAATGGCGAACCCGAAATAGAAATATCGTCGACGCCGATGTTCTCGTCTGATCCCACAGCGTCGGAAGTCATGATACGGAGGTATACTTGGGCCTGGTTATCAGCAGCTGCCGGCAAGGTAACACTGACAGGAGTTACCAAGGTAGCAAGGGAAGGACCGGTAGATGCGTCGGCGACAAAAGCAGCCGGAACGTTGGTGAAAACGCCTGTTGCGCCTACACGGAATTGCAATGCAACCGGCTGAACCGAGTTGTCAATCGATCCGTCAATATCCCGGAGGTTATAACTCACCTGAATATTTGATAAACAAGTCGTATTAATGGCAATCAGCAAATAGGGCGCCCGCGCAGTCCCGGAACCCTGGAAGGCAACAACCGGATTGGCGATCTCAAACTCAGTTACCCCTCCTGTTATAAATGTGCTTGGATTTAACTGGTTGACGTTTACATCAATAACGCCGGGGTTGTTATCTGCTACAATTGTTTGCGGATCAACACCAGTCGCGCCAACCAATGCATCTCCACGAAAACCGATAATCCCTGGAACTCCTGTCCACACATCTGTAGTTGAAAGCAAGGCGGTATTTGACCAGTCCTGGGAAAATGGAAGTGTTTGAGGCGTTGGCAATTGCGCTAAAACACTGTAATGCATGACAAATGCGGCGAGCGCAAGGAGTACATTTCTTTTCATGAGAAATTATTAAAAGATTGATTATAAAAAGTCAGATTAAAAAGAAAATTCCAGCAAATGTAAACATACCCGGCGAAACTGCCTACCCTCTGTCGCCTTTCTGCCAAAAAATAATTGATATTTAACCTACCGGGAGGCCGCAACTTTACGACCTTTCGGCATCAATAGTCAGACCGGAGTGGTTGGAAGCGTGCAAATGATATAAAAGCTTTCCATGCAAGCACTTCTACCGGTCTTTCGTTCCAAAACATTTTGTGCAGGGTAGCCTTTATTTTACCGAAAAAAAACATCCAATTGGAAACTTTCTGCATCAAAACCGTATTAAAACGTGTGGATGTTTTTTTCCCCCGTAAAACTTGTATTTTTCGCCTGCAAAAAACAAGCCTTTTTTTGCACTTTGCCCTTTGTTATACCCTCAATGCACTATGCGTCAGTTAAAAATTGCCCACAAAATAACCACGCGTGAAAGTTTAGCGCTGGACAAATACCTCAATGACATCGGCAAAATACCGATGCTCAGCCCAGACGAGGAAGTCCGCCTGGCCCAACGCATCCGAGAAGGCGATCAGGATGCCCTGGATGATATGACCAGGGGCAACCTGCGCTTCGTCGTGTCCGTTGCCAAACAATATCAGAATCAAGGACTTAGCCTTTCCGACCTCATCAATGAAGGCAATGTCGGGCTTATCAAAGCTGCCCGCCGCTTCGACGAAACGAAGGGATTCAAGTTCATTTCTTATGCTGTCTGGTGGATTCGCCAGAGCATCCTGCAGGCTATTGTCGAAAACAGCCGGATCGTGCGGATGCCTCTCAATAAAGTCGGCTCCTACAACAAGGTCAATGAGGCCTATATCCATTTTATACAGCAGTTTGAACGCGAACCTTCGGATGAGGAACTGGCCGAATTGCTCGAAATGACCCCGCGTGAAGTGCAAACGATGCTGCGCAGTACCATCCGCCACGTATCGCTCGACGCCCCCCTTTCCAGCAGTGAAGACGGCGACTCGACCATGCTCGATGTGATGATACCCGAAAACGCCGACGATCCCGATTTCGACCTGATGGCCGAATCGCTCAAAGACGAAGTCGCGCAAGGCATGAGCATCCTGTCGCCGCGCGAAGTGGAAGTCATCGCTTCCTACTACGGCCTGAACGGCTACAAACCGCTCACGCTGGAAGAAATCGCCGAACTCTACGGCCTCACCCGCGAACGGGTGCGCCAGATCAAGGAGCGCGCTATCCGCCGCCTGCGGAAATCGTATAACCGGGAGGTGCTGCGTTCTTACCTCGGGTAGTTATTGGTTATCAGTTATTAGTTATCAGTTATCAGTTATTAGTTATCAGTTATCAGTGCTACAACCCTTGGCTTTGCCATCAGACGAGGCCAAAAGTTGTAGCACTGATAACTAATAACCGATAACTGATAACCAATAACTAACTATCTTTGCGCCCGCTATGCTCAATCTCTCTAATATATACGTCCAGTACGGCAATCGAATCCTGCTCGACAGCGTCAATTTTGTGATCAAACCCGGCGAGCGCGTCGGACTCGTGGGCCGCAATGGCGCGGGTAAATCAACCCTCCTGAAAATCATTGCCGGGGAAATGAGCCCGCACGAAGGCAATGTGGTCAGCCCGACGCACTTTACCCTGGGTTACCTCCACCAGGATATGCTGATCCCGAAAGGCAAAACGGTCATCGATGAAACGATGACGGCCTTTTCCGAAATATTGGAACTTGAAAAAGAACTCCACCGCATTGAACATGAACTGACGGTGCGCGAAGATTATGACAGCGACGAGTACTCCAAACTCATCGAACAGATGGGCGACCTGACCGAACACCTGCACCACATGGGCAGCGCGACCACCCAGGCCGATGCGGAAAAAGTACTCGGCGGTCTCGGTTTCTCTACTGCCGATGTAACCCGGCTGACCGACGAATTCAGCGGCGGCTGGCAAATGCGCATCGAACTGGCCAAAATGCTGTTGCGCCAACCCGACCTGCTGCTGCTCGACGAGCCGACCAACCACCTCGATATTGAAAGTATCCTCTGGCTCGAAAACTGGCTGATCAATTACCCGGGCATGGTGATCGTCATCAGCCACGACCGACGTTTTCTGGATACGGTAACCAACAGAACGGCTGAAATCGTGCTGGGTAAAATACACGATTACAAAGCTGCCTATTCCAAATACGTGGAACTCAGTTCCGACCGGCGCGAGCAAATGCAAAACGCCTACGAAAACCAGCAACGGGTCATCGCCGACCGCGAACGCACCATCAACCGTTTTATGGCCAAAGCCACCAAAACCAAAATGGCGCAGTCGATGCAAAAGCAGCTCGACAAAATGGAACGCATCGAAATCGACGATGTCGACTCCTCGACCATGAAACTGCGCTTCCCCGACGCCCCGCGCAGCGGTGAAGTGGTGGCAGAAGCCGAAAACCTCAGCAAGCATTACGGCAAACTGAAAGTGCTGGAACACGTCAATTTCAAGTTGTTGCGCGGCGAACGGGTGGCATTCGTAGGCCAAAACGGCCAGGGCAAAACCACGCTCGCCAAAATGCTGATCGGCGTGGAAGCGGCCTCTTCGGGCAAAACAACCCTGGGACACAACATCAAAATCGGTTATTACGCCCAAAACCAGGCAGAAACACTCGACCCCAAACTGACGCTCCTGCAAACCATGGAAAGTAACTCGCCGGAAGAGATGCGCACTAAACTGCGCTCTATCCTTGGCGCTTTCCTGTTCAGCGGCCAGGACGTAGACAAAAGGGTATCCGCGCTGTCCGGTGGCGAACGCGCCCGCCTCGCCCTTGCCTGCATGTTGCTACGCCCCTTCAACCTGCTCCTGCTCGACGAGCCGACCAACCACCTGGACATGTTGTCCAAAGACGTGCTCAAACAGGCGCTGCTCGATTACAACGGTACCCTGCTGGTGGTCAGCCACGACCGCGAATTCCTGTCCGACCTCACACACCGCACCATCGA
>JAYSZC010000837.1:0-3080 GCA_043738235.1 Lewinellaceae bacterium
TCTAACGGAATGCCACTCACGACTGACGACTCACGATTCACAACTCACCACTCACGAAAAAAAGAACCCGACCGGTGTTGCCACCGGCCGGGTTCATATCGTCAAACCAATAATCAATCAGTTTCTTAAGTAGGTGTGCAAAATTTAGTTAAGACTAAATCTTCTGTAACTCATTGATTTACATTGCCTTTTGCCCTTTGCAATTTTGCCCTTTTACTTAGTTGTTGTTCAAACCACCGTTACCGGCAGGAACACTTTCCTGGGAAGCAGGCGCTTTTACGTCGCCTTTGATCGTCAGGGTATGGGTATCGCTTGCTTCGTTGGTGGTCAGTGTAACCGTTTTAGTGAAAGCGCCTACACGCTGGGTGTCGTAACGCACTTCGATTACATTGCTTTCGCCGGGCATGATCGGCTCTTTCGGGTAAGTAGGAACCGTGCAACCGCAAGATCCTTTTGCTGCTTTTACGATCAGCGGCTCATTACCGGTGTTCGTAAATTTGAATTTGCGGATCGGATCAGCGCCTTTTTCAATCGTACCGTAGTCCATTGTAGTAACGTCGAAAGTCATAACAGCACCGTTGGTAGTTTGTGCAGTAGCGTAAAAAGAACCAACCAGAACGAATGCGAGGATTGTGAGAACTTGTTTCATCGGATATTACCGTTTAAGATGAGAAATTGAGTTTCTTTGTCAAATGATGGTACAAAAGTAGGCGGGTAGTGATTTGATCTTTACATCTGTGCTGTTAACGATGTCCAAAAGAAAGTGAAAGTTTTCTAAGTCATTGATTATCAATGTTAAAATTAAATATTTTACAGGAACGGTATCTTTAACCGGCTTTCATTTTTTTAAAAAAAAGCAAAGGAAAGGATCGCAGTGCTCTACCTTTATCATCCCGGATCAAAAACAGGGACGCAAACAGGACGACAACGACCCACCAAAATGGCAAGACCGAAAAAAGACGGCGCAACAAACAACGGCTCCGCAGCCACTACGCCCCTGATGCAGCAATACATCCAGGTGAAAACAAAGTACCCGGATGCCATCCTGCTGTTCCGGGTAGGCGATTTTTATGAAACCTTCGGAGAAGATGCCGTGAAGGCCTCCCGCGCGCTCGGCATCACGCTCACCAGCCGCAACAACGGCGGACTGGACATCGAACTGGCGGGCTTCCCCTATCATTCCATGGATGTGTACCTGCCGCGCCTCGTCCGGGCCGGCTACCGGGTGGCCATCTGTGAGCAAATGGAAAAACCCACACCCGGGAAAGTGGTGCGCCGCGCCGTGACAGAAGTGGTGACGCCGGGCGTCACGACCGACGACGCCCTGCTCGATTACAACACCAACAACTTCCTGGCCACGGTGGCTTATGGCAAAAACGAACAGTTCGGCGCGGCTTTTCTCGATATTTCCACCGGCGAATTTTTCGTCAGCGAAGGCGACACCGGCGCCATCGACAAACTGTTGCAGAGTTTTAAACCGGCAGAGGTTATTTTACCCAAAAGCCGCGTGAAAGAATTTTCAGCCATTTACGGGGAAAAATTTTACACCAATACGCTGGAAGACTGGATTTTCACCCACGATTTTGCCCGGGAAAAACTGCTAAACCACTTCCAGACCCAAAGCCTGAAAGGTTTCGGCGTGGAAGAATACGAACTGGGACAAACCGCCGCAGGCGCAGCCCTGCACTACTTAGCCGCTACCGAAAATAATAAACTGTCGCATATCACTGCCCTGAGCCGGCTCCAGACGGACAAATACGTATGGCTCGACCGCTTCACGATCCGCAACCTCGAATTGGTGGCGAGCAACCACGAAAACGGCATTTCGCTGCTTCAGGTACTCGACAAAACCGTGAGTCCGATGGGCGCACGCCTGCTGCGCAAATGGGTATTGCTGCCCCTCACCAGCCTGATCCAGATAGCGGAACGCCACGATATTGTCTCCTATTTTGTTGAAAATCAAGAATTTGCAAGCGAAATGGAGCCGCATATCCGCCACATGGGCGACCTCGAACGCCTGATGAGCAAAACGGCGGTTGGCAAAATCAATCCCCGGGAAGTGATGCAACTACGCCGGGCGCTGATGGCCGTCGAGCAACTCAAAAAGATGCTCCACACCGGCGAAGAAGGCCTGCTGCCGCTCCGCAAGCTCTCCGAATCGCTGCAACCCTGCCTCACCCTCCGCGAACGGATCGAACGCGACCTGGCCCCCGATCCGCCCGTCGATGTGCGCAAAGGCGGCTCTATTGCTGACGGCGCCGACCCGACGCTCGACGACTTGCGCCACGTGGTGCGCAACAGCCGCGAACTGCTGCTGGAAATTCAACAGCGGGAAATTGAACGCACAGGCATCACCAGCCTGAAAATCGCTTTCAACAACGTGTTCGGCTATTACATCGAGGTCACTTCCAAATGGAAAGACCAGGTGCCGCCCGAATGGACGCGCAAACAGACCATCGCCAACGGCGAGCGTTTTATCACCGACGAACTGAAACACCTGGAGGCCAAAATCCTCGGCGCGGAAGAAAAAATACTGGAACTGGAGGACAAAATTTTTCGCTCGCTGATAGAGGAAATCGGCCAGTACATCCAGCCTATACAACACAACGCACAACTGATCGCCCGGCTCGACTGCCTGCTGTCGTTCTCCAAAGTAGCGGTAAAAAACAATTACAAGCGCCCGGAACTGGACGAAAGCACGGTACTCGATATCCGCGACGGACGGCATCCGGTCATCGAAACACAATTGCCCGTCGGCGAAGTATACATCCCCAACAACGTCTACCTCGACAACGAGGCGGTACAGGTCATGCTGATTACAGGCCCCAACATGGCCGGCAAATCGGCGCTGCTGCGGCAAACGGCGCTCATTGCGCTCATGGCCCAAATGGGCAGTTTCGTGCCCGCCGAAAGCGCCCGCATCGGCTTGGTGGACAAAGTGTTTACCCGCGTCGGGGCCAGCGACAACATCAGCGGCGGGGAAAGTACGTTTATGGTGGAAATGAACGAAACCGCGCTGATTATGAACAATATCAGCGACCGTTCGCTGATCCTGCTCGACGAAATTGGGCGCGGCACCA
>JAYSZC010000838.1:0-1255 GCA_043738235.1 Lewinellaceae bacterium
CTCGCTTCTCGCTTCTCGCTTCTCACTTCTCACTTCTTAACAATGGCTTCTCCGCTTCGCAGCAGTTGAACGGCTTTTTCCACCGCCGGGTCGTCGTCGTTGAGTACGCGGTAAAGCCCTTCATCCCGGAACAGGGCTTTGCCGATGCGGGCTTTTAGTTGCAGTTTCAGTTCGGCGCGACAATGCGCCAATTGAGCGGGGTTGCGTTCTACCCCATGTTTTTCGGCATATCCGACCAATTCTTCCAGCATGGCGTCGTTTACCGGAAATTCGCGTACAAAAGCATCCAGTACTGTGGGCAGGGTACTGCGGTCGCGTCGTTCCAGCCAGCGCGCGGCAAACTGTGGCACCAACTGGCGTACGTCCAGGTAATAATCATTGAAAAAGGAGGTGTCCAAAGGAATAAACACATCGGGGTAAATGCCACCGCCGCTGTACACAACCCGCCCCATTCCGGTATAATACTGTGTGCTGTCTGCAATTTTCACTTTGGCGGCATCGGCGAGTTCGCCGCTTTCGAGCCGGCGTTCGGCCTCGTTGCTATATTCTTGGTTCTGTTTGTAAGCGCGCTGTATGCTACGTCCGCTGGGCGTGTAGTAGCGGGAAACAGTGAGGCGTAATGCGCCGCCGTCGCCGAGGGGGTATTGTTCCTGCACCAATCCTTTGCCAAACGAACGGCGACCCACCACCCAGCCGCGATCCCAGTCCTGAATGGCGCCGGCAACAATTTCGCTGGCAGAAGCGGAACCTTCATCGATCAGCACGGCGATATTCTGGATATTGAAACGCGCACGGCCATTGCTTTTGTAGTCGCGGCGCGCTTCCGTGCGGCCTTTGGTGTACACCAATAATTTTCCATCCGAAAAAAACTGGCTGAGTAAATCGGTGGCTTCATTGAGGTAACCGCCCGGATTGCCGCGCAAGTCGAGCACCAGGTTTTGCAGCCCTTTTTCTTCCACCATCGGGCCTAATACCTCCATAAATTCCTGGTAGGTCGTTGCGCTGAAACGGTTGATTTTGACATAACCCGTGCGCTCGTCCAGCATGTAGGAAACATCTACACTGTGCACCGGAATAATATCGCGGGTCACGTTGAAATGGCGCAGCGCGGGTTCCCGTCCGCGCAACACACCCAGATTCACCAAAGTGCCTTTTTTCCCGCGCAAGTATTTGAATATCTTCTTGTTCTCGATTTTCACCCCGGCCACCACAGTGTCTCCGATGCTGATGATTTTGTCGCCGGACAACATGCCGG
>JAYSZC010000839.1:0-3072 GCA_043738235.1 Lewinellaceae bacterium
TTGAGCGGCGCCATCCCCGAATTGATAAACATCAGGGTGGGGTCACTTTTGGCTACCATCGGCGCGGAAGGGATGATTTTATGGCCTTTCGATGCAAAAAAGTCGAGAAACTGGCGGCGAATGTCGCGGGACGTCATTTATGGATAGTTGATAATGCTGTAAAACTCAAATAGCAAACAGGCTAAGGGCAATGAAAATCAATGCGTTGCAAAGATATTGCTGCTATTTGATTTTGACTGCTTACTTTCATGGATGGAAAAAACGCTGCAAATGTACTGCGTTTTCATAAAAACCATGAACAACATAAAAACTGTAAATACCTCCGAATCGTCGGGCAATAACATAAAAAACATACCGTGGGTTAGCTGATTCAGGCGCCAATTTTTCAATTTTGCCACTCTTAATTGTTTTTTTGAGGATGCTGAAATTTCAAACCGACACTGCATGAAAAAATTGTTTCTCCTTATTGTTGTTGTATTCCTCGTTCAAACCTCCTTTACCCAGGTATTCTGGGAAAATATTCCCGAAACATCCATTCCCGTCGTTGGCCAGCGATACGTTGTGCCGCAGAAATACCATACCGCATGGCTGAATGTCAATGGTATGGAGACGTTTCTGGCCAATGCGCCGGAGCGCTTTACTCCGGCAGCCGAAGAAACCTCCCTGCTGCCCGTGCTTGCCCTGCCCACACCGGAAGGGCGTATCACCCGCTTCCAGCTCGTCGAATCGCCGGTGATGCACCCCGATTTACAGGCACAATATCCGGGAATACGCTGCTATACCGGTTATGGAATGGACGATCCGGCAGCTGTGCTGAAATGCGACCTGACGCCCTGGGGCTTTCACGCTATGGTTTTAAGCAGCACGACCGGCGCCTGGTTCATCGAACCGTACAGCCACGGCGACCGCCAGAACTATATGGTGTACTACAAAAAAGATCATCCGAGACCTGCGGACGAGGATTTTGTGTGCGAGACTGAAGATGAAAGGGATGAACCGGAAATTATGACGAACCATGGAACCCCGGAGCAGGGCGACTGCCAGTTCAGGCAGTACCGCCTGGCGGTGGCCTGCACGGGCGAGTACGCTGCTTTTCACGGCGGCACCGACGAACTGGCTTTGGCGGCGATCGTAATTTCTGTCAACCGGGTAGTGGGCGTTTATGAAACGGAAATCGGTGTGACCATGGAATTAATTGCAAATAATAACCTGCTGGTTTACCTGAATGCCGGGTCCGATCCCTACACCAATGGCAACGGTTCTGCCATGCTCAACCAAAACCAAAACAACCTGACTATGGTGATCGGTTCTGCCAATTACGATATTGGGCACGTGTACAGCACTGGCGGCGGCGGCGTGGCAAGTTTGGGAGTGGTATGCACGAATAGTTCCAAAGCCCGGGGCGTAACCGGCCGCGGGGAGCCTATCGGCGACTTGTTCGACATCGACTATGTTGCCCACGAAATGGGACACCAGTTTAGAGGCAGCCACTGTTTTAACGGCAATGCCGGTTCCTGTGGCCCAAATATTAGTACCAATAACGCGATGGAACCGGGCAGCGGCCAAACGATCATGGCTTATGCCGGTATTTGTGGTTCTCAAAACTCAGCCGACCAGAGTGATGCTTATTTCCATGCCATCAGCCTGCAAAATATTGGCGGTTTTGTGACGGGAGCCGGTCATAACTGCGATCAAATTATCAGCATGGCCAATAGCGCGCCCACGGTAAACGGCGGGCTTGACTACATTATTCCGCGTTCCACATCTTTTGCGCTGACAGCCACCGGAAATGCAGACACCTATTGTTGGGAACAAATGAACAATGCCGGCGCGACGTATCCGATTACGTCTACCAATCCGCAAGGCCCGAACTTCCGAAGTTTTTTCGGTACCGCCTCACCGACCCGTTATTTCCCCAGTTTGGAAGATATTATTAACAATGCTAATCCGACCTGGGAGGTACTTCCCAGTGTTGCGCGCACTTTCAATTTTCGCGTGACTGCCCGCAATATCGGCAACGGGTATGGCTGCACGGCAGAAGATGATGTTGTCATTAATGTAACCAGCGCCGCCGGGCCGTTTCTCGTGACCGAACCCAATGCCAGCATGAACTGGATCGGAAACACCGCACAGACGGTTTCCTGGGATGTGGCGGGCACAACGGCCAATTCGGTCAATTGTGCCAACGTGAAAATATCGCTGTCGACGGATGGCGGATTCACGTACCCGATCGTGCTGGCGGAGAGCACAGAGAATGACGGCATTGAAAAAATAACGGCGCCGAATATCAGTTTCACTACCTGCCGCATCAAAGTGGAAGGTGTGGGCAATGTCTTTTTTGATATTTCCGATGCGGATTTCACCATTTCCATCAATTTTCCGGTCGAATTAACTGATTTTCAGGCCTGGCAAGAGGGTAATAACAATGTTCTTTTAAAATGGGAAACGGCTTCGGAAAAGAACAACCTCGGATTTGAGATTGAAATGAAAAATGAAACGGACGGCAATTTTCAAAAAATTGGTTTCCTGCCGGGAAAAGGTACTAGCTCTCAAAAAAACGCATACAACTACCTTATCCGCAACCTGCAAGACGGCGTCTGGTATTTTAGGCTGAAACAATTGGATATTGACGGGAATTCGGCCTATTCGCCGGTTCGCAGTGTCCAGATCAAAGCGCCCTTTTCTGTGAAATTATTCCCCAATCCGGTTCGGCAGGCCTTGAATGTGGTGGTGTTTGCTGAAAAAGAAGGCGCCTGCACGTTTGAATTGCTGAATCAACTGGGCCAGCGGTTCGATTTGCTGCCGCAGGAACAAATCCTGCAACGGGGCCACAACAGTTTGCAATTAGATGTGAGCGTGCTGCCGGCAGGGATGTACTACTACGTTTGCCGCTCGGCAGCAGGTATTCTTCAAGGCGAGTTGGTAGTAGAATAATTGGTAGCATGGCCTTCAGGCCGTCGGGACAAGGGCATTTATGCCCATTCCAAGCGCCTTGAACGGCCATAAATGGCCTTATCCCGACACCTTGAAAGGTGTGCTACCGGCGGGGATGTACTACTACGTTTGCCGCTC
>JAYSZC010000840.1:0-7838 GCA_043738235.1 Lewinellaceae bacterium
AATTATGCCACCATAGACTTTCCGGGGGTCTACGATGAATTTAACCACGGCGAAGATGCTTCCCAGGCATTTCTGGCGCTGTCTTATGCTGTCAACGCCGGAAAATGGTCTTTGCAACCGCGTTTGATGTTAGGTGGTACTACTTTTTACCCTTTAGCAGCCGACATCGTATTGAAACGCCAGGATTCGAATCAATTGAGTTTGCTTACCCTGCAACCGAACAATACGGACGAATCCGTCGCTGCCGCCAGCCTTACCGTCGGCTTGGGCACGCTCCTTGAACGACATCTTTGGCGGCGCTGGAGCATTTTCGGGATTGCGGAATGGACGGCGTTCAAGCCGGATCTCGCCTACACCTATTCCATTGACAATCAAATAAATGGCGCTATTCAAACACGAAACACTAACGTTTACCGGCGATCCACCTGTCAATCTTTGCTTCCAGCACCTTCAGCGGCAGACAACCCGCATCCAGCACTTCATTGTGGAATTCCTTGATGTCAAATTTGTCGCCCAGCGTTTTTTCCGCTTTGCTGCGCAATTCCAGGATTTTCAACTGGCCTATTTTGTAAGACAATGCCTGACCGGGAATCGCCATGTAGCGTTCGATTTCGGCGATAATGCTTTCTTCGGGTTCGGCTTCGTTGTCTTTGGAAAATTGAATAGCCTGCTCGCGCGTCCAACCCTTGGTATGCAGGCCCACATCCACCACGAGGCGGATAGCGCGGTGCATTTCGCTGCTCAACATCCCGAAATACTGGTACGGATCGGTGTACAGCCCCAGTTCCTTTCCCAGGCTCTCGGTGTACAATGCCCAGCCTTCGCCGTAAGCGCCGTACCACAGGAAGCGGCGGAAGGCGGGAAGGGTGGTATCTTCCTGTTGGAGCGAAATCTGGTAATGATGCCCAGGGATTGCTTCGTGTAAAAACAAACTTTCACCGCCTATCACATTGTGCTTGGTGGCATCGGGTACCGGCACATAAAAAATGCCCGGACGGCTGCCATCGGGCGTGCCCTGGCTGTATTCAGCGCTGGCCGAGGCCTCCCGAAATGCCTCTGTGCGGCGCACCTCAAATTTTGATTTCGGCGTCAGGTCGAACATTTTGTTCAGCTGCGGCTTCATCACCGTTTCCAGGGAAGCATACCAGGCTGTCACTTCCTCCGGCTTTTGGAACGGCGTAAATTTTTTGTCCGTACGAACGTAGTCGAAAAAGGCTTTCAGGTCGCCCTTGAAGCCAACCTGCGCTTTCACTTTTTCCATTTCCGTGCGGATGCGCGCCACTTCCCGCTGACCGAGGTCGAAAATTTCGTCGGCAGTCATTTCTGTGGTCGTCCAGTATTTAATCAGGTAGTCGTAGCGTTCGCGACCGCCGGGCACATCTGAAATACCGGAATTAGCGCGGCCTTTTGGCAAGTATTCTTTTTCATAAAAATCGGCTAATTTTTGAAAAGCAGGAACCAATTGTTCCGATATCATTTTGGTATAGGCTTCCGTCAGGCGCGTTTTTTCAGCGGCCGAGAAATCGACAGGCATCACCTGGATCGGGCCGTAGAAGAGACTTTTCGTCGGGTCTTTTATCACCATATCTTTGAATTGCGGAATCACTTTTACAATCAGGGAAGTGGGCAGCACATAACCGGCCTGCATACCTTTTCGGGTATAAACGATTGCAGAATCCGTCCAGGCCGTAAATATTTGCAGGCGTTTCAGCCAGTTGTCGTAGTCGGCCACCGTTTTAAAGGGTTGCGTACCGCTACCTGAGCCGAATTGCCCCAGCGTCAGCGGCAGGCTCCAGAACTGATTGACAGGCATATAGTTATCCGGGAATTGCTGGCCGGCCAACTCGATATCGCATTCCCATTGAAGGATATCGTAACTGATGCGGTCTTTGGCATCGAGTTGTTCAGGATTGTACTGAGAAAGGGCGGTTTTTGTGCGGGTATAAAATTCGCGCAGCTGCCTGCGATAACCCTCACTCACGGTGATCGGCAATTGGTCGTTAAAACCTTCCAGGCCCTGCATCGTGGCCTCCATCGGATTCAAAGCCAGCCGGTCGCGGTAAAACTGTTCAATAAAATCTTTCATGGGTGTTGATGCGGCATTGGCTTTTTGTGGTGCATTTTGTCCGCATTGGATGCAGAGGAGAACAGTCAGAAATAGAATCAGGAAATTGCGCATGGTCGTTATGTTGTAATAAAAATAAGGAACAGTGGTTTTCTGCTTTTGGTTTAGCCGCTCGCGCCAGGCTCTGCCTGGGGTGCTGTCTGTACCTTTGAAATTTGGGCGACCACAAGGGTCGCCCCTACAACATAAACATAAAAAACCTTGCTATTGGCAAGTCTAAAAGCCCAGTTTTTGTAGGGGCGACCCTTGTGGTCGCCCGGTTTTCCGGGAATTTCAAGGGTTCCAGGCAGAGCCTGGTGCGAGCGAACCATTTGTCCATATAATGTTTGGAGCGCTTCGCCTCAGCTACCCACGGTTGCCAAAAGCGAAGCGCCCCAAACACACTAAAAACCAAACACTAAAAACGCATCACCACTCCCTTTTCACCCGGTAACTCCCCGTTATCGTATGGTTTCCGCCCTGATTATCCTGGAAACTGCCGCTGAAAGTTCCGATAAAATAGTCGCCGATATTGGCCGCAAAAGTCGTCAGGTTGGTGGTGATATTTCCCATTTGCGCCTGTACAATACCGACGTTATTCACGGAGAAATAAGTCATGGGATAGGTGCCGGGTTGACTTGCATTAAAAGAAAGCGAAATCATCGTAGTCGTACCGGAAGATTCGCGATACAGATAAATAGTCTGGTTATTATTCATGGAGTCGATCAAACCGCCGTAGGGTTCCGGAGCTGTGAAGAGCTGCCCATCCAGGTTGTACTGGATATACTCATCCAATCCGGTACATACCGTAATAAACCCGAGCGCTACATTACCGCCGTTAGCGGGAATGGCCACTGTTTGCAGAGGGCTTTCTTTCAGGTTATCCAGGTCAAAGGCCTGTACTTCGATGCTTGAAACATTGCCACAATTGATTAAATCGTAAGAAAAAACGCCGTTTTCATCTGCAAATGCAATTTCACTGTCTGAAAACCGGATATAACCATTGGCCACTGGTTGTCCGTCGCAATCGATCAGGATGCCCGAAATGTTCGCAAATTCAAAAGAAGAATTACTCAAAATAATCGGCGGCAACATGGTATTGCTGCTGAACGGCCCGATGGTTTGGGTGTACAGGATTTGTGTACCGCATTGATCGAAAGATTGGATAGTAAGTACCATTTCAGCGTCTTTGATCACCCCGCCGCTGAAACAGCCGTTGGCATCCGTGGTAGCACAACTCGGCCAGTTGGTGGCAGTAGTGGTCAGTTGTACCTGCGCGCCGACCAGCGGGTGCTCCAGATCGCCGATATAAACTTTGCCGCTTAACTGCACCAAAGGAAGCCCGACGTCACAGTTCCAGAAAGAGAAATGTTTGACGGCGCCCACGTATTTGTTACCCACTTTTTGGGCCGTACCGTCTTCCATCCAGCGGGCTTTTTCGGTGTCGAAATACCAAAGCGGGATGTCCGCCGGAGCATCTGCGGCCTGGGTATTCACAATCGGCATGCTCAGTTCCACTTCCTTACCTGTGGCAATTTGTGTCTTGCCGGCGCTGCTTTCCAGCTCCACCGCCACCATGCCGAATGTCGCCAAAGTCTGCTCTTCGCCGCCTGCGTTGATGGCCCGCAAATCGCCCGGCATAAACAAACCCAGTTCCTTATCTGTCGGATTCAGGTAGCGCCCGTACACCCGGATCGTGCCGGAAGCGTCTGCCGCATTGGCCGGAAACTGGAGCGACACACCGCCGGGGATATTGACCGTGCCGCCCGAAGCGTTGTTGAAAGAACCCACCTGAATTCTTCTAAGTAATTGAATAGTAACGGTTTGCAGCGCCTCGTCTTCTACGAAATAAGCGCGTGAAAAATCAAAATAGCCGGTTTTGCCAACTTTCAAAATCGCATCGTTATCGGGCATTTGTACCTGCTCGGTTCGGAATACGCCGTTGTCATCTGTCAATACCATCTTGCTGCCTACTTGCACCTGCGCACCTGCAATGGCCGCACCGTTTTCATCCATAATGCGCCCGGCAAAAGCCACATCCACTATTTTGCCGCCTTGTGTAAGATTATCTTTGTTACAAGCCCACCAACTGAGGGCACTCAACAGAAGCATTCCGATCAGGGCTACTTTGAATTTTTTCATAATTAGAAATGATGTTTTTGTGAAATAATTTGATTTCATTTCCAATCACGCAGGTGGAGGCGGAAAGGTTGGGCGGGACGTGAATCGTGAGTTGTGAGTCGTGAGTCGTGAGTATACAATCGCTCACAGTGACCGTAATCATAAACCATAAACCCATAAACTATAAACTCATAAACGTGTAAACCCATAAACTTATAAACCATAAACCCATAAACCTATAAACCCATATTTTATCTTCGCGCCCCGATGCCTGCACAATCCACCACCCACGATTTACGACTCACGACTCCCTTTCAGGTCGTTTTCAACCTCTATCCTTTCACGGAGCAACTCTATTTGCCCGCTGCGAATATCGTGCAGCAGGATAAAGGAGGACAATTGGCGCATCTGGTACAGAAAGCGACGCCGGCCACGGTGATTTCTTACGGGTTGGAATTGAGTCCGCTGGAAAGCCGCCTGATCGGCATGGCGGAGCAACTCACGCCGAAAAACCTGGAAGCCAAATACAAACCGCCTAAAGCCAAAACACCGGTGGCGCTGAGCAACCTATTGGCTGAAAAAGCCACCAAAGAGATAGTGGAGCGCTTCATTTTCAGCATGTTGGATGTTTTTTTAGATGAAATTGCGCGAAACCGGCTGCCGCTCACCATCGACGCCGAACGCAAAACATTGGCCAAGGATGTACAGGTGGTCTTCCCCCGCGAAGAATTGATTCCCTATCTTTTTTTCAAAAAAACGGCGGAAGGCATCGAATACCGCCTTCAGTTAGGCACCGAAACGCAGCGCTGGAACCTCCGCGAACACAACATCGTGCCGCTCACCAACCTGGAACCGGCCTGGCTGCTGGTCGACTATGCCTTGTTTCGCGTGCCGGGTATCAATGGAAACATGGTAAAACCCTTCCGGCAAAAAGACACCGTACTCGTACCGACCCGCTCGGAGCGCGAATATTTCCGAAAAGTGATTGCCAAAAGTATCCGCCGTAGCAGGGTGGAAGCCGAAGGATTTCGGGTGGAAAAAGCCGAGACGCTGCGCAGCACCCGACTGGAAACCGTGGAAAATATCCTGGAAAATCGCTGGTTGCTCAAACCCGTGTTCGAGTACGACGGCGCTGAATTTCACTGGGGCGAACGCCGCGACCGGATTACCTCGCTCGATATTCCCGAACAAGATCAGGGCGAAATTGCCGTGCACCTGATCTGCCGCGATGCCGAACAGGAAATGCAACGCATCGAGTTTCTGAAAAATAACGGACTGCTGGAAGATAGCCGCACTTTCTATACAAGCCATTCCGACAGCGGAAAATACGCCGGTTTGCAGGCCTTGCTGGACTGGCTCGGCAGCAAACGCGCCGAGCTGGAAAAAGCAGGTTTCCATATTCCGCCGCCGCAGGCAGACGGCCGGATACTTTCTTTGGCAGCCGGCGACATCACCGTGCAATCAGAAGCGGCCGGCGACTGGTTTGATGTGCAGGGCCGGGTGGTGGTGGGCGAACACAGTTTTCCTTTTCAACAATTGCTGCCCAATCTGCGGCGCTCCGATCCGTTTTTCCTGCTGCCCGACGGCACCTTTTTCCTGATCCCAGGGGAGTGGTTTGCCCGTTTTGCCGACCTGGCCGGGGTGCTGCAGGAACAAGGCGAATTGCTGCGTTTGCCCAAGTCTTTGTACACCGTTTTACAGGAAACAGAACCGGATACCGGTATGGAAAAATTTCCCATTATTGACACAGAACAAATTGATTATCAACCATCTGACAATTTAAAGGCAACGCTCCGACCCTATCAGTTGCTGGGCGTAAAATGGCTGGTGGGGCATTACCGGCACGGTTTTGGCGCCTGTCTGGCCGACGACATGGGACTGGGCAAAACCCTGCAAACCATAGCCGTCATGCTGTACGCCAAAGAAGCCGCAGGAAGACCGGTTGCCGGCAGCAAAGATGTCGCTCCGGAACAAGGGCAATTAGACCTTTTTGCGGATTACCACGCCGAATTGCGCCCGCTGAATGCCCTGCTGATACTGCCCGCCTCGCTGATTTTTAACTGGCAAAAAGAACTGGCGCGTTTTGCGCCTTCGTTGTTTTCGTATGCGCATATCGGCCCCAAACGACTGCGCGACACCCGCGCTTTGGGTAGCCACGACATCGTGCTGACTACCTATCACACGGCCCGGCAGGACCTGGATTTGCTGGAAAAAGTGGACTGGCATTTCATTGTGCTCGATGAAAGCCAGCAAATTAAAAACCGCGATTCGGAAATTTCCAAAGTGGTGCGCAGCCTGCGCGCTTCCTGCAAAATATCGCTTTCTGGTACCCCGATCGAAAACTCTCTGGCCGACCTGTGGACGCAAATGGAATTTATCAATCCGGCCACATTGGGTTCTTACCGGCAGTTTCGGGAGCAGTTTCAAACGCCGATTGAAAAACACCAGGACGAACGGGCCAAAGCGCGGCTTTTTAACCGGGTACAACCTTTTTTCCTGCGCAGAACCAAAGAAGAAGTCGCGCCTGATCTGCCGGAACTGACGACCCAGATTTTTTATTCTGAAATGTCGCCCGAACAAAAAAAGTACTACGAACAGGTGAAATCGGTCATGCGCAACCAGATTTTATCGCTGTTCGACGACCCCAAAACGCGGTTGCAGGCCTTGCAGGCGCTTACCAAACTGCGGCAGATTGCCAACCATCCGAAGCTGGCAGATGCGGCGTACAAAGGTTCCAGTGCCAAAATGGAGGATGTGCTGGCGCAATGGGATGTGGTGCGGCGTTCGGGTCATAAAGCCTTGTTTTTCAGTTCCTACGAAAAACATTTGCAACTGTACCGCGCTACCTGGGAGGCAGAAAAACAGTCGTATGCCTGGCTCACGGGCGATACCGCGCAGGCCGATCGCGGCCGGGAAGTGGATCGTTTTCAATCGGACCCGACGGTGCAGGCTTTTTTGATGACGCTGGGCGCCGGCGGGGTCGGTTTGAACCTGACGGCAGCAGATTATGTTTTTTTACTCGATCCCTGGTGGAACCCTGCGAAAGAAGATCAGGCCATCTCCCGCGCGCACCGCATCGGCCGCCTGCACCCGGTAACGGCCCTGCGGTTTATCAGCCGAGGTACCATCGAAGAAAAAATCCTGCTGTTACAGGAACGGAAACGGGCTTTGGGTAAAGATTTGTTTGCCTCCACAGATGCGGCGTTTCCACAACTCGACCGGGAGGATATGGAAATGTTGCTGCAGGATTGACTTCAAATGTACCGGCTGCTTTCTGCCGGATTGTGACTGATTAGCATAGGGGCAGCGCCCCGGTAATATTTGTAGCAAAATAGGAGAAATCGGGGTTGGAGGTGCAACGCACCGTAATATTTCCGGTGCGCTGCACCTCCTGGACACACGCTATTACTAAAATGCTACAAATATTATCGGGGCGCTGCCCCTATGCAAACCAGTTACGCCGGATTTATGTAACAACCAGAAATATGTTGAACTACTAATTATTTCAGATAATACCCGGCATCTTCCGGCAGCTAAAGCAGCCGGTACGTTAATAAATAGTGGTGGCATGGGATGGTGAACATTAAACAGTTCGTTTTTCGGACGAAAAACG
>JAYSZC010000841.1:0-1248 GCA_043738235.1 Lewinellaceae bacterium
GCGGCAGGCGAAATTGGCTTTGATAAAGCCATCGCAACGCAAATAAAACATACCCAGGTTGCACGCGAAGATTATCCCAATCTTCAAAACGGCTGGTACGTCCCGACGGGCGGCAACTGGTTGTTCGGTGTGCAAACGGGCGTTTCCTTCCGGGGAAATGACATCAGCCTGAAAGCCGGAAAAATCGTGAGCCAGGGTTTTAAAACCGCGCCTTTCATTCCTTATTACGTGCAGCTGGGGTATGGCCGGCGGTTTTAAGACGCCCCTTCCAGATAATCCGAAGGCGACTTCCCGGTGGCTTTTTTGAAATACCGGTTGAATGCCGATTTTGAGTTGAAACCGCATTCGAGCGCCAGCGCAAAAAGCGTGTATTGACGATTTTTCGGTTGGGCAGCCATTTTCAGAAATGCTTCGATGCGCATCGAATTGACGTAATCGTAAAAGTTCTTCCCCGATCTTTCATTGATGATTTGGGAAAGATAGTTGGGGTGAGTGTCGAGGCGTTCTGCCAGGTCGGTGAGCGATAATTCACTTTCCTGAAACGCCTGCCGGTTCGTCATCAAATCCTGAAGCCGCTGATGCAGTGTTTCCGCCAATTCCGGGGTCAAACCGGATTTTTCATACTTCTTCTTATCGGGAGGGGAGAAAATTGGCGGGTCTGCATCGGCGGCTATTTCAATTTCAGGCGCATTGGAAAAAATCCCTACTTGCCGGATGCCGAAATATCCGATGAACAGGACCAGCAAAACCGCTGCCCCAAAAATCGCCGGCTCCGACCCACTCAGCACGGCCAGCCAAATCCCGGCCATTCCGTAGATCAAATATTGCAGCCATTTCAGGCTGATATTGGTTTGGTACGAAAACAAGTCGCCGATGACTTTGCGATGCCTGATCAGCAATCGTTGCGCCAAAAAAATATAGATCAGCCCCGACAAGTAGATGCCGGCATTCACCAAAAGCATAAATCCTTCATAGCCCGCTCCATCGTGTTGAAAGACCCAGATCTTTTGCTCCGAAGGCAATAGCATAAAAGGGATCAGATACAAATAGCAGGCGATAACCGGCGTAAAATGCAGCCACCAGCGCCGCGGCAGGCCTTCCCGGCACAAGGTTGCGGTATACAGAAAAAGCAGCGGCGGATGCAGCAGCGGCATGGGGATCGAAAACCCCAGCAGAAAGGGGAATTCGTAAATCTTCCCGGATAGAAACAGGTAAAAGAACAGCAGATGCAAGCCTATGCAGAACAGC
>JAYSZC010000842.1:0-1247 GCA_043738235.1 Lewinellaceae bacterium
TCGGCCTCGAGGCTTTCCGCAAAAGTCATTACGATCTTTGTGTGTTTGATGTCATGATGCCGCGCAAAGACGGCTTCACCCTCGCCCGCGATATCCGGGAGCGCAATCAGGAGGTGCCGATCATTTTCCTCACCGCTAAAACGATGAAGGACGATGTACTCCAGGGCTTCAAAATAGGCGCCGACGACTATATTTCCAAACCATTTAACTCGGAAGAATTGTTGCTGCGCATCCAGGCAGTATTGAAGCGGGTGAACAAAGCGCCCGATCCGCGCGATGAACAGCGGGAATACACCATCGGGAAATACCACTTCAATTTCCCTGTCCGTATTCTGACTTTTACAGATCCGGCGCCGGGTGAAGAAAACCAGTGGAAACTCAGCCCGAAAGAAGCCGAGCTGCTCAAAATGTTTTGTCGCTATATGAATGATGTGACGCCGCGTTCAGAAGCGCTCACTAAAATCTGGCATGAAGACAATTATTTCACGGCGCGCTCCATGGATGTTTTTGTAACCAAGTTGCGGAAATATTTAGCCAAAGATTCGGGTATTGAAATTGTCAATATCCACGGCAACGGATTCCAGTTGCTCGTCAAAGATGTAGCCAACGCCCATTAAGTAGTTATCCGTTATTAGTTATTGGTTATCAGTGTTGATAATCAAGCATTTGCAAAGAATTTAGTTTAAGCTAATTTTGCATACCTACTTAAACCTGTACTACAAATGCATTTCAACCTGTGGGTCGATTGAGTTCGGCTCACGGGTTTTTTAATTCACGCTGCCTGTTGAAACAGGTTCATCTGTCCATTATTGGCATACGCATCCAGCAGGCGGGCAAATTTCATTTTGTCCTTGCTGTTGCTGCGCAGGGTAATCAGTTTGGCTAATTCCAGTGTCAGGTAGAAATCTTCCACGGGTTCGCCCGGCCTGGGGCGCTTGGCAAAATCGCGGTACATCTGCGGACGGCGGATGCCGTCTTCAAATTCATACGCATCGCGCAGCCACTTGCGCACCTGCGCTCCGTATTGCCGGACCGGCAATTTCAGAACCATGTGGAGATTGGTAGCGGTGACAACTTTGGTGCCTTTTTTACTTTCCAAAATTTCGAGTGCCATAACTCACTGATTTTGTGCTGTTTAATTTTTTGTTTCAAATTGCGTTACAAAAATAAACAAGTTGTTGTTTAAAACAAATATTTTTAAATTTATTTTTTATAAAATTTTTTGTTAATTGAAGTAAGTGTTTGAC
>JAYSZC010000843.1:0-3061 GCA_043738235.1 Lewinellaceae bacterium
CCGCTACCTTGTGTAATATTGGCAAAATTTAGATCGGATCCGCTGTTTGGTATGAACAACAAGTCGTTGGTCTGGCCGTCGCCGTTCAGGTCATTGCCGTACGTGTAAGATACGCCGGAACCGCTGTTGGATACGCAGCCCAGGGTAATTTCCGTAGCGCCGCCTGCTTTGCCGCCGTAGTTGATGCGGTAGTTGACATAACCTACTGCGCGGTGGCGCAGGTCGTTGTCAGACAGTTCAGATGTCAGGTAGTTCTGGCCGATGGTGGTCGGGATATTGGCCTGTACCGTGCTGCCTACTGCCTGTACGTCATAAGCAGTGCCGTAAGTGTATGCCAGCATACCGCCTAATCCGCCTGCTGAGCGTTTTTCCAGTTTGGCGGTGAAGGAGTAAGAGTAGCCTTTGTCCGTATTGGTCAGGATAAATGCATTGGAGATACGTGGATTGATAAAGCGCGCAACATTTACCGTATTAGCGGATCCGCTGCCCGAGCTGGCTACACCGGATGCTGGAAAACGGTCGCGCATATCAGGACCTGCAAAATTGCGATTCGGGCCTTTCAGGTTAGCGTCGATATAACGAAGACCTTGTACGTTGCGGTTAAAAATACCTTCAACGGTGGCTATAACACCCCAGCCGATACGCTGGTCGATAGCCAGGTTGTTTTTCCACAACACAGGGTATTTCAAATCCTGTGTGGAAGCGTTAATAACGTACGGTGGCAGGTTGTTGATATTAGTATTTTCAGGCGTAAAACGGCTTGGATCCACGTCGAAAGGATAAGCCGTCGTGTTGTTGGCTGTAACCAGTGCGGTGTTCACGCCGTTGTTGCCCAACTGGTTGGACACCAGTACTTGTGGGATACGCGATACAAATAAACCGGTACCGCCGCGCACCTGTGTGCTTTGATTACCTTTCACATCCCAGTTGAAACCAAGACGTGGAGAAACGAGCAGACGTGGTTTCGGGAAAGCGCTGGTATTGACGGTCAGATCGTTGTTGTTTTCGTCTTTAAACGTCATGGTCGCTACGATCGGGTTGAAGAAATCTTCAGCCGTCGAGTTGTCGTACTCAAAAATATCGCCGCGAATACCGGCGGTCAGGCGGAAACGGTTGTTGATCTGGAACTGATCCTGCACATAAGCGCTGTAAGTGGAAGAATGCAGTACCTGCAGTGGCTCGATACCGCCCGGCAGCAAAGAGTAACGCAGGTTGTAACGCACCACATTCACCGGAGAAACGGCGTTGCCCGGATCATTCAGGTATTGCAAGGCAGCAGTTTTGAAATCTTCGATCGAATTGTACACATAAACGCCTCTGGAAGACGGGAAGAATACGTTGTTCGATGTGAAGAACTCATAAGAAGCGCCAAATGTCAGACTGTGCTTGTCGAGATACACATTGAAGTTGTTTGTCACGTTCAGTGTGCTGTAATTCAGTTTGTTGTTCGGTGTGAAGGGGTCAAAACCGATGGATGTGTACGTCGAGCCGTCTTTCAGAATGTCGATGGTCGGGAACAAATCAGCCTTGTACTGGCGGTCTTCCAATTGCTTGTTGTAGGTAGCAATAAAATTATTGGCAAACCTCGAACCGAGCGAAGAGTTCAATTCAAAAGCGATCGAACGGGTATTGTCTTCGATGATATAGCCGGTGTTCTCAGGTGAAATAGCCAAAGCCGAGTTGGTACGGTTACCGTTGCCGGCTGTGTTACTACTGTTACTGTTACTGATCGGCACATCCGACTGCGAATTGTGGTGCGAATAGCGCAGCGAAGCTTTGTGCTGTTCGTTGATGTTGTAGTCTAAGCGCAGAATACCTTTTGTACTTTTTACTTCATTGTTGAAGTTGTCGATGGCGCCAAGGTCGCGTTGGAAATTGGTTTGCATAAAACTTTTCAAATCTTCCAGATCGGCGGCAGATACGCGCGAAACGTTGCCGGTAGCGCCCGGACGGTCGGTCACCCAGTTCAGCGTCGGGGCGGTGCTGGTAAACTGTTCGCCGTTGGCGAAGAAGAAAAGTTTGTTTTTAATGATCGGGCCGCCGATGCGGAAGCCATACGTTTTTTCATCGATGTTCACCGGCGGCAGGTCGCGGCCATCCGCTTTTTTACCCACCAAATCGCTGTTGCGAATCAGGGTGTAAGCAGAACCGGATAATTCGTTGTTACCGGAACGGGTAACGGCGTTGATACCTGCGCCCGCAAAACCGGACTGGCGCACGTCAAACGGCGCGATGTTCAACTGAATTTCTTCCAGAGCGTCCAAAGAAATAGCAGTGGTGCTGGTACGACCGCCGGCCTGCGCAGAAGAACCCAGGCCGAAACCGTTGTTGAATACCGAACCGTCGATGGTAAAGTTGTTGAAACGGCTGTCCTGACCGGCAAAAGAGCGGCCATTGCTGTACGCATTGTATTTGGTAATGTCATTCACCGTACGGCCAATCGTTGGGATCGAATTGATGGCCCCTACGCCGAAGGTAGTGGCAGCGCCTGTGCGGTCTTTACTGAAAATGTCTCCGCGGTTGGCGATAATTACCGCTTCTTCGAGCAGCATACCCGACTCCTGGAGCAGGAAATCGGCGTTGGAACTGCTACCGAGACTGGTGTAGATGTTCTCCCGCGTTTGCGTCTCAAACCCCGTGTACGACACTGTAACAGAGAATGGGCCGCCTACACGTACGGCAGGCAAAGTAAAACGTCCTTGCGCATTGGTGGCAGAACCGTAGCGCGTACCGGACGGAATGTGCGTAGCCACCACCGTTGCGCCAATCAGTCCTTCTCCGTCCTTATCGGACACTTGCCCGTAAATGGAAGAAGTAGTGACCTGAGCAAAGCCGGATAGGCCGCAAAGCATAAGCGCTATCATCGGAAGCGCCCATTTCTTGAATGTAAAATAACTCATACAATAAACGGATTTAAGTGAAATAGAGAAAAATTTCGCTGCGAAAGTACACAGCCATTGTTAAATACCCATTAAGTTTCGGGGTTTTTCGACAGACACTTTCGACACATAATTTTTAATTTCAAAATTATTTTATATGTTTTTGGAATAAAATTCCGTCA
>JAYSZC010000844.1:0-1245 GCA_043738235.1 Lewinellaceae bacterium
TTTTTTTCTCAACGGGCAGCTTTTTGCCGGGCTGGAAAGGCCGGACGTCCACAAAATCGCCTTCGCTCATGTACCTGCCGCGCACATCCTGAAAGACCCAAATGTAGCCTGACTGCGCCAGGTAACGGTTTTGGAAGGCCGCCGGAAAGGCATTTTCGCCGTAGGGCGCACAGGAATAGGGCGTCCGTTTGAGCAGCAGCGGGTAGGTTTTGGCGACCGCTTTGGGCGTATAAATGCTGGTAAACAGCCGTACGCCGTCGCGCATGGGGATCATCACTTCGCGTTTGGTATAATTATCGCGAAGAAAGAGGGCATCGGCGGCGGGATTTTGGGCAAAAAGGCGGGCGCAAAAAGCCAGCAGCAGCAACAACAGGCAGAACGGTTTCATACGTGGAGGTAAAAAATTTTCTCAAAAGTCTGAAAAAATCCTGACCGCAGGCAGCCAGATTTTGTCTTTCGCACCGGATTGCGCCGTTTTTTCTTGCCCCTTACTGCTGTATACGGCATTTGTTTTCCGGCATTTGTCGCCGTTTGATCCGGTTTTTCGGTCTGCTCATCTTTAATTCCGGATAGATCTGCAACCTCTGGCCCACTTGCCCCGTCTATCCGGCAACATACATTCATTCGCCCATTCTTAATTCTTCGACATATGAAAAAGTCATTTTTGATCGCCCTCTTTTGTGCCCTGTTTTTGCAAATCAATTTCGCTGCCACCGTGCCACAACATGAACCGGAAGTGAAAGTCATTGTTACCCCCCGGCGTATCTGGCTGGTGGCGGACGAAACGCCGGTGAAAAGCCTGACCGTACAGGTACTTAATCTGGAAGGGAAAGTAGTCCTGGAACAGCATTTTTCATCTAAGACCGCCGACTGGTCGCTCGACCTGCAAGCGCTGCCAACCGGCCGTTATTCCGTGGTGGCCGGTACCCAGGACCCGATCCGCTTTCGGAAGTAAAGGTTGATGAAAGTTGATGAGGGTTTATAAGCTAACGATTACCCACAAAACCGATATAAAAGGTTGTTCGGATCACATCTAACATCTTGTAACCCCCGAACTTTAGTCGGGGGCCAGGCAAAACAGGAAATCACATCTAACTTCTTTACAAAACATCCCATCTTTTGTGCTGGATGCCGATGTTTTGTAAAGAAGTTAGATATAAAACGGGTGAAGCCTGATCCGCCGATTAAAAGTCGGCGGTTACAAGATGATAGATGTGTTTTTGTACTGCTTTCAGCCCACTGGTT
>JAYSZC010000845.1:0-3052 GCA_043738235.1 Lewinellaceae bacterium
TAGAGTGGACGGATCCCGGCAGGATGACAAAAGTAGCGTACACCGTAGAGCGTACCACAATATGGGTTGTTTCCGTACCATTTTTACAAATATTACCCAATGAGAAAACGATTACAATCAGCACAACACAGATCAACACGCATTTTTGTATCCGTTTGCTGCATCTTATGCTTCGTGTATTCCTTCGCACATGCTCAACCCGGCCCTACTGCTGCCGATCTGCGCCTGCAGGGTATTGAACAACGGAAAAAAATAGAAAGCAACTCCCTCCTGTCCGTTTTAACGCCTGAAAGCATCGGCCCGTCTGTATTTTCCGGCCGCGTGACCGATGTGGATGTCGATCCCGACAATACATCCCGGATGTATGTGGCGTATGCTTCGGGCGGTCTCTGGTACACGGAAAGTAACGGCACACAATTCAAACCCGTTTTCGACCAGGAAGCCAGTATGACGATTGGCGACATCGCGGTCAACTGGAGCAATAACACGATCTGGATAGGAACCGGCGAAGCCAACAGCAGCCGTTCTTCTTATGCGGGCACGGGCATGTATAAAAGTGCGGATGGAGGTAAAAACTGGACTTGGTCAGGCTTGCCGGAAAGTCACCATATCGGGCGCATCCTGTTGCACCCTACCGATCCGAATACGGTGTGGGTGGCGGTGCTCGGGCATTTGTATTCCGCCAACTCCGAACGCGGCGTGTACAAAACCGGCGACGGTGGCAAAACATGGGCTAAAACATTGTTTGTCAATGATATATCAGGTGCAATCGACCTGGCGATCGACCCGAATGACCCTAACACCCTTTTTGCCGCAACCTGGGAACGCAAACGCAGCGCCTGGAATTTTGAAGGCGCCGGCAACGGCTCCGGCATCTGGAAAAGTAGCGATGCAGGCGCCACCTGGTCGCTCCTCAGCACGCCCGACAGTGGATTTCCAAGCGGCCCAAAGGCGGGTCGAATAGGGCTTTCGACCGGCAGGAAAAATGGAAAAACGGTGCTGTACGCTTGTATAGACAATCAAAATCCCAAACCTGAAAAAGAGCCGACCACCGACGATGTATTAACCAAAGATCAATTGCGGAATATTTCCAAAGAAGAATTCCTGAAACTTTCTGAAGAGAAAGTAAACGCTTATCTCAAACAAAATAATTTTCCTGAAAAATACACCGCACAGAAAGTCAAGGGTTTAGTGAAATCTGACAAGATCAAACCGATTACTTTAGTGGAGTATCTGGAAGACGCCAATAACAACCTTTTTGAAACCGATTTTATCGGTGCGGAAGTCTACCGAAGTGAAGACGGCGGTAAAACATGGAAGCGTGCACACCTGGAAGCTATTGAACGGATGCACTTTACATATGGATACTATTTCAGCAATATCCGTTGCATGCCGGAGGACGCCGACAAAGTTTATCTCGTTGGTTTTCTGGTAATCAGCAGCGAAGACGGCGGCAATACCTGGAAAAACATCAATGGCGACAACGTGCATGTCGACCACCATGCGCTCTGGCTCGACCCCAAACGCCCCGGGTACTTGGTCAACGGAAACGACGGCGGCCTCAACATCAGCTGGGACAACGGCACGTCCTGGATGAAATGCAACACACCGCCGGTCGGACAATTTTACGCCATTGCAACCGACGAAGCTGAACCATACAATGTATACGGCGGCACGCAGGACAACGGGGTTTGGGTAGGGCCGTCGAACTACAAAGCCACTGCCGATTGGCATCAATCCGGCGATTATCCTTACAAAGAACTCGTCGGCGGCGATGGTATGCAAGTGCAGGTCGACTACCGCGACAACAACACCGTTTATACCGGGTTCCAGTTTGGATTTTACTTCAGAATCAATAAATCGACACGAAAAAGCAAAAGAATTACACCCAAACACGATCTCGGAGAGCGCCCCCTGCGGTTCAATTGGCAAACGCCCATCCACCTCAGCAGGCACCAGCAGGACGTGTTGTATTTCGGGGCCAATAAATTGTACCGCTCTTTTGATAAAGGTGATAATTGGGAGGCCATTTCAGGCGAATTGACCACCGGCGGCAAACCGGGCAATGTACCGTATGGCACGCTTACAAGCATCCACGAAAGCCCGCTCAAATTCGGTCTGCTCTACACGGGTTCCGATGATGGTTTGATCTATGTTTCCCGCGACGGCGGAGAAAACTGGAACAATATTTCCGGTCAGTTGCCGCCCAATATGTGGGTGTCGCGGGTGCAGGCTTCCGCGCATGAACGCGGCCGGGTGTACGCCGGCCTGAACGGGTATCGCTGGGATGATTTCAGTTCATACGTGTACGTATCAGAGAATTACGGGCAAAACTGGGAGCGGATCGGACTTGATCTGCCTGCCGAACCGGTCAATGTTATCCGGGAAGACCCCTCCAATCCCAATGTGCTGTACGTGGGAACCGACCATAATCTGTACATTTCCCTCGACCGGGGTAAAACGTTTCACACCTTAAATAAAGAATTCCCGGATGTGGCCGTACACGATGTGGTGATCCAGTCGAAAACGCAGGATTTGCTGATTGGCACACACGGACGTTCTATTTATAAGGTGAATGTATCAAACGTCCAGCAACTGAACGCTGATGTACTGGCTTCTGCCGTTCATCTGTTTGATATTGCCAAAACGCGCTTTGCCGGCAACTGGGGCAAACAACAACCGTACAGGGAATTAAAAGACCCCGAACTGCCTGTTACATTTTATGCCGCTTCCGTCGGAAAGGCTGCCTGGAAAGTACAATTGAAAGATTCCGGTCATGTTCTGAACAGTGGTACGATTGAATGTAACAAAGGCCTGAATCAATTCGTTTATAACCTCGACATTGCAGAATCTAGCCTGAAAAAATACAGGGAAGCACTGCAAGCGGCCCAAAAAGACAACAAAAAAACGATTGAAATCGAGAAAGCAGATACCGGAAAACATTATCTACGGAAAGGCAGCTATACCTTTACGATTGAAAAAGACGGCGTCGTTGTCACGAAAGATTTTGTAATCGAATGAGAATGGTTTGATGGTTTGAAAGTTGGATGGT
>JAYSZC010000846.1:0-7799 GCA_043738235.1 Lewinellaceae bacterium
TGAATAGTGAGTTGTGAGTTGTAAGTAACATCTCGATAGGAGAATGTTCTTAATATTCCCCTATCGAGATGCCACTCACAACTCACTATTCACCACTCACTATTCACTACTCACTATTCACAATTCACACTTACATTTGCCTCGTTAAAACAAATTTGCTCTTTTGACTGCTGCTGCTATTGTTGATGTCGCCGTAGGTGGCGTATTAGGTTTGGTTATGTTTGGAGTCGGCTTATCACTTACTTTGGCCGATTTCATTAAAATTGTCAGGCATCCCCGGGCTTTCTTTACTGCATTGGGCGCCCAAATGCTGGGTTTGCCCATCATTGCCTTTATTATCTGTCTTATAGCGCCGCTGCCGCCGGAAATTAAAGTCGGATTGATTATTTTGTCCGTTAGTCCGGGTGGAGCCACTTCCGGTTTTCTGACCTATTTATGGGGCGGCAATGTGGCTTTGTCGCTTTCGCTGACGTCGGTCAACAGTTTTTTGACATTGTTTTCCATCCCTGTTTTGGTGAATATCGGATTGCAGGTTTTTATGGGCCGGGAGACCGATTTGCATTTGCCTTTTTGGGAAACGGTAAGCCATATTTTTTTTATTACCATGATTCCTGCTACCCTGGGCATACTGCTGCGGCGGAACTTTCCGGTTTTTGCGGAACGGATCAGTAAACCAGCCAAATATGTGATGCTGGCATTGCTGGGCGTGGTTTTCACCATCAAACTTTTTGCAGGTGAAAGCCAGGGCGGCGCGGGTTTGAGTATCCAGGATTTTATTTTGATTACACCTTTTGCCTTGATTCAGAATGCATCCTGTCTCTTTTTCGGTTATTTCTTTATGAAATGGATGGGAATGCCCCATGCGTCGAGGATTACGGCGGCCATGGAAAGCGGGGTGCAAAACACGACCCTCGCTTTTCTGATAGCCAGTAATATGCTGGACAACCAGGAAATGGTAAAACCTGCACTGGTGTATTCGCTGTATTCCTTCTGGACCGCCTGCCTGTTTGCGTACTCCACCAATCGGCTCTATGTCACTGAATAACATTCGCTTAACGTGCGGACGCAGTGTTTGGGCGGATATTTACGGCGTACATACAGGATTGTGATGTACTTTTGCATCCGGTAAAGCAACCGTGTTTTTTCAATGATGATTTGAATTGGACAAATGATCTCTAATGTCGTGTAAGGATGTTGGGAGGTTTCGTCCACCCTCTTATCTAATATATGGCAAAGATGAAAGATTTGTATCGCCGTTGGGTTCCCTCGCACTTGCGTTTTTTAGTGGTCGTTCACCTGATATTGTTGAGCATTTTCAGCCTGTTCCGGTATGTGACCCTGCTGTACAATCGCCCGTCCTATTTTTTTCAGGTCGACCGCACCCTGACGGTAAGGCAGGCATTTAAAATCGGCCTTTGGTTCGATATTACGGTGGCCAGTTACGCGCTGCTGCTGCCGTATCTATTACTGACACTCGCATTTATCTGGCCCCGCGAGCACCGCAGACTTTTTGCCTTCATTCGCTTTTATTGTGGCGCCGCTATCCTGATTTCCCTGATCATTTGTGCGGCAGATGTGCCCTATTTCAACTTTTTCAACTCCCGGCTGACCACCGCCGCCGTGCACTGGAAGAACAATTTGCAGGTGGCCAAGTACATTCTTTCAGAAGTGAAATATTATCCGTTCATCCTGATTTGCGCGTTTTGTATCTGGGGAACAGGGCGACTGATGCGGAAAATCTGGCAACGCACCTGGGCGCCCAACAGCCATTCGCCCAACAACCGGATGATTACTACGGCCACGGCTTCCGTATTGATGCTGGGTGGACTCTGGGGCGGCGCAACGCCCAAAACGCCCGATATGAAAAGGGCTACGTTCAGTAATGACGGTTTTATTAATCAATTGACACTCAACCCTGTACATACGTGGTTTGATTCGTATTTCGACTTTGACATTCATGTCGACAATATCCAGAAAGCCATTAAAAAAGTGCAATACGAGTTGGGTATTCAGCAGCCCGCCGGCGCCTCTCCGATTGCGCGTGAGCACCGTTATTCACAGGCTGCCAAACCCATGAATGTGGTATTGGTGCTGATGGAAAGTATGAGCGCCAATCGCATGGGTATTTATGGAAATCCCAAAAACCTCACACCGGGTTTAGACAGCCTGGCCCGCAGCAGTATTTTTTTCGATAACTGTTATTCCAACGGCATACACACCAACGCCGGCCTGTACAGTTCCATTTACGGTATGCCGATCATTATGATGCAACACCCGATGAACAATGGCCGCTCGGAATATCTGGAGTTTACGGGGCTGCCCGTTACCCTGCGCAAGGAAGGTTACCTCACACAATTTTTCTGCACCCACCCCAAAACCTTTGATAACCTGGATGTTTTCCTGCAAAAAAACGGTTACGACCATATCAGCGATCTGGCCGATTACCCGCCGGAAATGGTGGCCAATTCATGGGGCGTGGGTGACGAAACTTTGCTGGAACACGCTTTTAACAATATGGACAGCTTGGCTTCCGACCCAAGTGGCAAGCCGTTTTTCTCCACGATCCTGACCATTACGACGCATCCGCCGTTTACCCTGCCTGCTTTTACAAAATTTAAGCCGCGCAGTACCGATCCGATTGAAATTACGTACGAATATTCGGACTGGGCCATTAAAAACTTTATGGATTCCTGTTCCCGGCAGCCCTGGTACAACAACACTATTTTTGTTTTTGTCGGCGATCACGGCGTAAATATTCCCGGCGCTTATGACGTGCCCTTGTCTTACAACCATGTGCCGCTGATTATCCATGCACCCGGTTTGTTCGGGCAGCCGGAAGTACGGCATCAACTGGCCAACCAAACGGATATTTTCCCGACGGTGATGGGGCTGATCCGGCAGGATTATGTGCAGAATACCCTGGGTTATGACCTGTTTCAGGAAAAACGCCCCTTTGCATTCTTTTCACAGGATCATAAAATGGGTGTTGTCAACGAGCGCTTCTTGTATGTCGCCCGGAAATCGGGTAGAGAAACCCTGTATGATTATCGCAGCGGCTCCCTGGAAGACCTTAGTCACCTGTATCCTGCTTTGGTCGACAGCATGAAAAATTACGCCTGCTCTCACTTGCAGGTGGCGCAGTGGATGATTGAGAACAACAAGACTAAGTAAAAAGGCAAAGGACAAAGAGCAAAGGGCAACTTCAGCATTGGTTCGAATGGCAGGTTTGCCTTTTGTCCCTTGCCTTTTGCCTTTTTACTTTAATAATTCCCCCTTGCCCACAACAACCCTGCTTCCGCTTTCCGGTATTCAGCCGCCAGTTTCAGGAACTTCACCTGGGCATCCAGCCAGCGTTGTTCGCGGGTATTGATGAGGAAAATGGAGCTTTCCCCCTGGTTAAATTTTTCCGTTTCGGCTTCCAGCAGTGTCAGGTAGTTTCGGGTAATATCCCGGTATAGTACTACCTGATTGCGGAGGTTATCGAGATCATTGGCGTATTGGCGGACTTTGTTTTCGATGACCTGGGTTTTTTGCAGGATATCGAGTTCGGTTTGGGCAATTTTTACTTGTGTCAATTGCCAGTCGCCCCGCGCTTTGCGGTTGAAAATAGGGTAACTGAAATTCAGGCCCCATTTGATGTCATTTGCCAGCAGGCCGACACCTTCCGTATTGTTTGTTGGGAAAAACGTCCATCCTGCGCCCAGGAGGTTGTAATTCAGGTCGAGTACCGGTTTTCTTTTTTCTAATTTCAAGCGGCGTTCCACTTCCAGGCTTTGGCGTTTGGCCTCATATAAGCGCAGTTCGGGATGGTTTATTCGGGCCTGTTGTACCATTTCTTCCCGTTCCGGTAATTTTTCAGGAATTATTTCTGCCTCAGTAAGGACAGGATCCGTTGGCATTGGAACAGATGCCAACGGTTGATTGTCCGTAATCCAGAGAAAATTGCGCAATGCCAGGTTTGCATTTTGCAAGTCTACAGCGGCAAAGTTGACATCCAGCAGCCGGTTTTGCACCTGGATAAACGTTTCGATGGTATCGATAGCCGGTTTGTCGCCCTGGAAAAAACTTTCGCGCAATGCCTCGTGCCGGATACGCGATTGCTGCAGTGCAGATTCATAAATGCGCAACTGATTGCCTGCTACCACCCAGGTCCAATAGGTTTTGGCTGCTTCAAACATTAATTCGTTGAGTACCAGTTCGCGTTCGGCTTCGCCTCCCTGTAGTCCGATCCGGGCTTGTCGAAGCGCAGCGCGCCGTTCGTCCAGGAGCAAACCTTGTCCCAGCGTCCAGTTGAAGCCGAGGCTGGCCTGTCCATTGGCGGGCAGGGTGGATTCTTCATTCAGGTAAGCGCCGGATGCCAGGTTGTAGGCGCCTTTCAGTTCCAAACCTGCCCAGGTTGGTAGTTTTACGCCGGCCTCCGTGTACTGAAAATACGTTTTTCCACTAAAATTTTTGGAATAAAAATCGGAGTAAGCCTTCGGGTCGAAACCGCCTTTGGCGCGCAACAGGGCAAAAGCCGCCTGGTCGCGGTACAGGTTGGCTTGCCGGGCGACAGGGTGGCGTTCCAAGATTTGCCGGCGAAAATCCGTCCATTCCAGCACCTGTGCGCGACCCTGGATATATAAACCCAGCAACACAAGCAGCAGTGCCCATTTCTTGCGAATCAGGGTAGTATTCATTTGCTTTTTGCGTCTTTTTCAGTGTTCGTTTCACCTAATTGTTGGTACAAATCGGGTGGGAATCCGTTCATCACGCGCCACATTTCATACCAGACCGGCACATTATGTAGTAATGCAATCCCTTTGGCGCCGCCGCCGGGCTGCAATGCCAGTGGCCAGGCTTCTTCCGTGGCATCCTGTGCGACGAGGACGCGGAATTTGCCATTGGCGCTGATATTGCGATCCATTGCGACAACTTTACCTGCAAAAGTGCCCAGCGATACGCCCGGCCAGCCGCTGAAGAAAAATGCGGGCCAACCGTCGAACAGAAAGCGCACTTCACGTCCGACATGTAACAGCGGCAGGTCGATGGGGCGAACGTAGATTTCCACGGCTAATTGATAGTCAGCCGGCTGAATACTCACCACAGGGTCGCCTTCTTTGAGCATTTCTCCGATGCCCGGTTTAATGGCTTTCACGATATAGCCGTCCTGTGGTGCGGTGATGTAGTAAAAACCTTGTCTTCGCGCGGAGGTCTCGCGCTCGATACTGAGTGTGCTGACCGTAGCGCGCGCATCGTATTGTTCGCTGAGGGTGCTGAATCGATCACTGCGGGTTTTGGCGACTTTATTAGCCGTTTCATTATCAACCAGGCGCAGTTCAATCTGGTTAATGGCCAAATCATTCCGGCTGGTGGCCATTTGATTTTCGGCTGCAACCAGTTTGGTTTTTGCTTCCTGAAGTTTGAGGCGTTTTTCTTCCAGTTCGGTCAGCGATTTTATACCCTTGTCGTACAGCGCTTGCGTTCCGTTCAATTGGCGTTGAGCAACCTGTAAGTCTATCTGCGCCTGAATGACTTTGAGGCTGTCGCTTTCAATTTTGAGCCTCGCTTGCTCTATTTTATTTCTAATTTGTTTGGTTTTACTTTCCAGTTCGCGTTCCATTGCGGCGATTTGATCGTTGAGCGCGCCGGCCTTGTTACCATACGACTCCATAGCGCCTTCTTTGGCAGTCACCTGGTTGCCCATACGTTCTACCAGATCGGGATCAAAATATTCTGATTTTACTTCGGAAAGATGCACGATCGTATCGCCTTTTTGCACAGCCTGTCCTTCGGTGACGTACCAATGTTCAATACGCCCGGCAATAGTAGCATGAATGGTTTGTGGTCTTTGCTCGGGGCGAAGCGTAGTTACTTTCCCGTCTGCGCGAACCGTCTGGGTCCAGGGCAAAAACATAAACAACAGAAAAACGGCAAGCAGTGCCAGTATTAGTTTTCGGAACGACAAATGCCAGGTGGGGAGTTGGCTTGTTTTCATCGATTGTAACTGGCTCAGGTCTCCGGAATATTGGAATTTGTTTTCTGAAATATTCAGCATATAGTTGAATTGATGTGGTTCGAATGATTATTCCGCGTCGCCGGATACCCCAAGTGATGTTCTGAATACGCGGGAAAAGTGCTCCGTCTGTTGCACGGCTTCAAATGTGCCATCGAATACTACAACACCTTTATTCAGGATAATCACGCGGTCGCAAAGCGCAGCCAGCACGGGATCGGAACTGGTACAAATGAGCGTCCAGGGTTTGTTTTTTTCGGTCAGGAATTGTGCGATGCGCAGCCGGTCGCGGAAATTAAGGTGGCCGAGCGGTTCTTCCAGCACCAGCAAATTAGGGCTGTTGGACACGGCGCGCGCAACCAAAATTTTGGTGACGATACTTCGGGAAATATTGTAACCGCCGGGTAATAGTTGTGTTTCCAAACCTTCTGCAGCCTCTTGAATAAAGGTGTTCAATCCTACGGTTTCGATAACCTGCAATACGCGCTGGAGTGGAATGCGCGGATTGCCCAGGGTAATATTTTCGAGAATACTGCCCTTGAAAATATCTTCCTGAGAGGATAAGTCCCCGATATGTTCCCGGAGACTGCGCAGGTTCAGGTTTCGTTTTGAAAGGCCGTTGAACATCAGCGAGCCGGTAAAATCGCGTTTCACAACCGACAGAATTTGCATCAGCGTACTTTTTCCGGAGCCATTATAACCGGCAATGACCACGCGTTCTCCGCCTTTTATCTGAAGCGAGATAGCCTGCAAAACAGGCGAACTGCCGTCGTCGTACTGGTAACCCAACTCGCGCATTTCAACTTCGAGCGGCTGGTCAGGGCTGCAGAATTCTTCCACCAAAATTCCGCCTTCCCGTTCGAGCGGCAAATCTGACACCTGCCCCAGTTTTTCAACAGCCGTAAGCACATCATAACCGGTTTCATGCAAAACAATCAGTTTCTCTACCGAGTCTATGACAAACAAAATCAAAATTTCAGCGGCGACAAATTGTCCGAGGTTAAGCTCGTTCGACATGACCAGTGCGCTCCCCAATATCAGAAAACCGCCCAGAATAAGTACCCTGAACGCAACGCTGCTGATGAGTTGGGTCAGCAGGATGCGCCAGTGTCTGGCCCTGGCGTTTAAGTAATGTACTGCGAGTGAATCAGCCTGTCGCAAGGGGAAATCATTTTCTCCGGCAAGTTTGAATGTGTTGGATACGCGCCCCAATTCTTCAAGCCAGAAAGCAATTTTGTATTTGTATTTTGATTCCTGTAGGCTAGTCTGTACACCTTGGGGTGCTGTCCAGTAAAACAGGATTGCCAAAATACCCAATAGTAAAAGGGAGAACATCACAAAAGCGGCGTGATAAAAAGAAAGAAGCATCAGACTAAGCAATATCTGAAGCACCGCCGTACTGCCTTCTACTAATATTTTAGGCAAACCTTTTTGAAGGGTGAGCGTATCGAAGAAGCGATTGACCAATTCGGGAATATACTCGCGCCGCAACAATTCCAGGTTGAAACGCGGGATACGCAGGGCAAATTCTACTGCTGAATTGGCAAAAATCCGGCGTTGCATATATTCCATAACAGAAAGTTGCATAAGCCGGAGTATGCCGGCCAATAGTGCGCCCACCAATACAAAAAGAACCAGTACGCCCCAGGAAGCATTGATGGCTCCGCCAGCAATCTGGCTGATAATAGCCTGAATACCAAGCGGTAAGGAAAGGTTGATCAGGCCCGCTACTACTGCATATATAAACAGGTAGCGTATTTCACGGCGATACTGGCTAAGTAGGCGAAACAGCCGCCGCACCGGT
>JAYSZC010000847.1:0-7797 GCA_043738235.1 Lewinellaceae bacterium
CGACTGTGTGAATTTTAGCCGAACTACCCACAGTTACCAAAGGCGAAGCGCCCCAAACACTAAACACCATAAACTAAACACGCCTATTGCTTGACCAGCGATCCATCCATCCCCAACAGTCCCATCATCCAGGAATATTCCAAAGCGCGTTCTTTCAAACGTTCGAAGCGCCCGGAAGAACCGCCGTGGGAGCCGGTCATATTGGTTTTGAACAGCAGTACATTTTGATCCGTTTTCAGATCGCGCAAACGGGCTACATATTTAGCCGGTTCAAAATATTGCACCTGCGAATCGCTGAAAGAGGTTAAAACCAGCATATTCGGATAAGAACCCTTTTTCAGGTTGTCGTACGGCGAGTATTGTTTCATGTATTCATACTGCTCTTTGACGGCCGGATTGCCCCATTCTGTGTATTCGCCGGTGGTAAGCGGAATACTTGGATCGCTCATCGTAGTCAGCACATCCACAAACGGCACACCTGTGATAATGCCTTTATACAGGTCGGGGCGCATGTTGGTGACGGCGCCCATGAGCAGTCCGCCGGCTGATCTGCCTTCTGCAAAAAGCCGGTCGCTGCCGGTATATTTTTCTTTGACCAAAAAATCGGAACAATCGATAAAATCGGTAAAAGTGTTCATTTTTTTGAGCATTTTACCATCTTCATACCATTTGTAACCCATTTCCATGCCACCCCGGATATGGGCAATGGCTACCACAAAGCCGCGGTCGACGAGACTGATTTTGTCCCGGTTGAAATACGGATCGTAAGAGGAACCGTAACTGCCGTAACCTATGAGGTGACAAGGTGCGGAACCGTCGCGTTTCAGCCCTTTTTTATACATAATGGAAACCGGCACTTTCACGCCGTCGCGGGCTGTCGCCCACACAAATTCCGTTTGATAATTGTTGCTGTCAAAATTGCCGAGTACCGGCGCCACCTTTTTAACCTCTTTCTGGCGCGTCTCCATGTTGTAATCCACCACCGTTATGGGAGTTTTCATACTGGCAAAGTTGTAACGCAGGGTTTTGGTGTCAAACTCCGGATTGTTGTCGAGCGAAGCCGCATAAGTTGGCTCTCCGATCTCGATGTAATGATCCGCTTTGTCTGCCCAGCGGATAATATGAATCTGGTTCAGGCCGCCTTTGCGTTCTGCCGTGACGAGATAGTCTTTAAACACCGTCAGGCCTTCCAGCAACACGTCTTCGCGGTGCGGCAAAACATCCTTCCAGTTTTCGCGGCGCAAATCATTGACCGGCGCTTCCATAAGCCGGAAGTTGGATGCATTCCAGTTGGTTTTGATCAGAAATTTATCGTCGCGATGGCTGATCTCGTAAAAAAAACCGGTTTCGCGCGGACGCACGGATTTGAATTGGCCACTCGGGTTGTTGGCATCCAGGTACAGCACTTCTACCGTTTGCGTATGGGCGCAATTAATCAGAATATATTGCTCGGATTTGGTCTTGGACAGAGCAGTATACTGCGTTTCATCTTTTTCATGGTACATCAACACGTCCGATTTGTGGTCGGCGCCAAGGGTGTGTCTCCAGATTTTATCATTGCGGAGGGTGACCGCATCTTTGGTGTCGTAAATGACCGTTTTGCTGTCATTGGCCCATTCGGCGCTTCCGGCAAAGTCGAAAGAATCCGCCAATACCTGGTGGGTAATCAGGTCTTTAAAAAACAGTTTGAACAGGTTCCGGCCGGTGTAATCGACCCCGAATACCATTGTTTTGTTATCCGGACTCACCGTTAATCCGACTAATTGGCAATAGGCATGGCCTTTGGCAAGTTCGTTTACATCGATCATGATTTCTTCTGCCGCATCGAGCGTTCCTTTTTTGCGGCTGTAAATCGGGTATTCTTTTCCTTTTTCAAAGCGGCTGATATACCAATAGTCGTTTTTAAAATACGGCACACTGCTGTCATCTTCTTTGATACGGGCTTTCAATTCTTCAAAGAGTTTGGCTTGCAGCCCGGCAACAGGCGCCAGAACCGAGTCGGCATACCGGTTTTCGGCTTCGAGATAGGTTTTAACTGCCGGATTTTCCCGCTCGTTGAGCCAGTAATATTCGTCTATACGTTTATCGCCGGAAGTGGAAACGAGTTCTTTGGGTTTCTTTTCCGGGTGTGGGCCGCTGAATTGTTCGGGGTGGAAAACAGATGGTTGCAAAATAGAAGTTGTGGATTCGTTAGTATTCGACTGTTGGCAGGCGTTCAGCAAAGTGAAGGCCAAAACGGTTAGGGCGATGAATTGTTTCATGTTTATTAAGTTTGGCGCAAATGTAATTTGAAAGCGTTGATACATAGGGTATATTGTAATACAGCACACGGATTTAACGGATGGGACACGGATTTTTCGTCCATCTTACGTCGGGGAAATCCGTCTCATCCGTTAAATCCGTGTGCTTTTACGAGATTTAAAAGACCAACTGATCCAGACCTTCGCAGCAACGGTTTCATCAGGCAGTTTGCCAATGGAAGCGGCCCGGTATATCTGCGCTTCGCCGCTTTCTATGGCCTGTTCTATGGCTTTCGCCAGTTCGGCGCCATCCGTACAGGTAAAAAGCAGTGTTTGATCCGCTTTTTTTAAAAATTCCGCTTCAATATGGGTCACCAGCATGGAAACCGGAGGCGTATCCTGTAAATGCGCCAAAGCCAGAATACCCGTGGAAAGCTCCGCCGCAGCGCATTGTGCAGCAAAATAAGTAGACCGGAAAGGATTCTGGGAGCGCCAGCCGTATGGAAGCGAGACAGTGGCCTGCGAGGTATCGCAATGCCGTACGCCAATGCCCATAAACCATGCGGACGGGAGTTTTTGCAGCAGGAACAGGCGCATCTTCCAGGGGCTATTCACCAATCGTAAAAAATCCGATAACTTCATGGCTGAAACTTTTTGGGCAAATGTATAGTTTACTAAATCGTTAATATTGGTGAATGCCAAAAATAATATGCTAAACAGGCTTATTTTTCCGGCAAAATTTCTATTATTTCAAAGCATACGGTAAATCATTCGTTCACTATTCAATTTTTAATACATGGAATGGAGAAGACTCAATGGCCAGCGCATCGCGCAACCATTGCTGATTGCGGTAGAGGAAACCTTGCGGCGGGAAAAGGCAGATGGATACAACATGAAGGTTTGTATCGGAACTGATTCACAAGTATTAGGAACGGAGGTTCATTTTGCCACCGTTATTGTGTTTTTACGCGAAAAACGCGGCGGATTTATGTTTATTTCCAATGACAAAAGTTTGCGAAAAATGACCCTGCGCGAACGGATGATCCTGGAAGTAGGCCGCTCCGTTGAAGTGGCCTATGCGCTTTGTCATCTGCTCGACGAACACGATGTAGCCCTTGAAGTACATGCCGACATCAATACTGATCCGGCTTTTGAAAGCAATACTGCCCTGAAAGAAGCGATGGGCTATATCCTGAGCATGGGTTTTGTATTCAAAGCCAAACCGGACGCCTTCGCTTCCTCCTGCTGCGCCGATAAGGTGATCTGATTTTAAAAAGGGCAAAGAGACAAAAAGCAAAAGGCAAAGGGCAAAAAGCAATGTACGCTCGTTAAACGGTGTGTTTGCCCCTTGCCTTTTGCTTTTTGTCCTTTGCCCCTTGTCCTTTGCCCTTTGCTTTTTGCCCCTTTGCCGGACTTAGCCAAACTTTCATCGAATAACAGATGCAGGTAGCCTTCCTTTTTTAGGAACTTTGCGGCGATTTTCATTTTCATCTTTAAAAATAACGGGTTTATGCAGCGACTTATCACGCTCTTGCTCCTTTGCTCCCTCTCAGCAGGAACATCTTTCAGCCAGAATATCAAGTTCGTAGAATACGATTTGGACAATGGTTTGAAGGTACTTTTACACGAAGATCATTCTACACCCATTGTTGCCGTTTCGGTGATGTACCATGTGGGTTCCAAGAATGAAAAACCCAATCGCAGCGGCTTTGCTCACTTCTTTGAGCACCTGCTTTTTGAAGGTTCGGCCAATATCAAACGCGGCGAATTCGACGATTACATCAACAATGCAGGTGGAACGAACAATGCAAACACCTGGTACGACCGCACGTACTACTATGAAGTATTGCCCAGCAATCAATTGGCCCTCGGCCTGTGGCTGGAAAGCGAACGGATGCTCCAGGCAAAAGTGGAACAGATCGGAATTGAAACGCAACGCCAGGTCGTGAAAGAAGAACGCCGCCAACGTGTTGACAATCAACCTTATGGCGGATTATTGGAAGAAACGATGAAGCGCGTTTTCAAAGTGCATCCGTACAAAAGTTCCGTCATCGGTTCTATGGATGACCTCGATGCAGCACAGGAAGATGATTACAAACAGTTTTACAAAGATTTCTACCGCCCGGACAATGCTATTCTTTCCATCGCCGGCGATATCAACATCGAGCAGGCGAAAGAACTGATCAATGTTTATTTCAAGGACATTCCGCGCGGAACCGGCGTCATTCAGCGCACTTTCCCGCAGGAACCTCCCATGCAAAGTGTTACCCGCGACACCGTTTATGACAATGTCCAACTGCCTGCAGTCATTTTCGGCTATCACATTCCCGCACAAGGCACCCCCGATTTTTATGCCGTGCAAATGCTCAGCACCCTGCTAAGCCAGGGAGAAAGCAGCCGCATGAACAAAGTAATTGTCGACGACCAACAAAAAGCCGTCGCGGCAGGTTCTTTCCCGCTTCCATTGGAAGATACGGGCGCTAACCTGGCTTATGCCATCGCCAATATGGGCGTAAATCCTTCGGAACTGGAAAAATCTATGGATGAAGTGTTTGAAGACGTTCAGAAAAACCTGATTTCGGAAAAGGAATTCCAGAAACTGCTGAATCAGATTGAAAATGACTTCGTGAGCGCCAATGACAATGTAGCAGGTATTGCAGAAAGTTTAGCCAACTACGAAATGTATTTCGGCGACGCCAACCTCATCAATACCGAACTGGCTCGTTACCGCAAAGTGACCCGAGAAGACCTCCGGGCTGCCGCGAATAAGTACTTTAACAAAAACGCTCGCGTCATCCTGTATTGGATGCCTAAGGTTGCACCTTAAACAAAGGGCAAAGGGCAAAGAGCAAAATGGTACCTTCGATCATTTCCAAAATTCTTTCATTGCCTTTTGCCTTTTGCCTTTTTGCTCCTTGCCCTTTGCTTATTGCCTTTTAATTTTTCTGTTGAAGTTTATCTCACAACTTATTGAAATTCAAATAAATGAAAAAAGTACATTTTTTCACGCTGTTTGCCGCACTGCTCTTGTTTGCCTGCACGCCCAAAAGCAGCGACAAAATGAGCGGCACACCAGTTGCCAAATCAACTACGCCCACGATGTCGGGCGATATACGAGCAGCGGCGCCCCAGGCCGGTCCTGCCCCAAAAATTCAGATTGGTAAAGCCGAAACTTTTAAACTGGAAAACGGCCTCACCGTTATTGTTATGGAAAACCACAAACTCCCGAAGGTATCCTTCCAGGTTTTTGTGGATTACGATCCCGTTCTTGAAAAAGACGCCTCAGGTTATGTAGATATGATGGGCGATATGCTTTCCAAAGGCACTGCGAAACGCAGCAAAGCGCAAATAGACGAGGAAATCGACTTTTTGGGCGCTTATATCTCTTCCAGCGCCAATGGTGTGTCCGGCGGCTGCCTCAGCAAACACTCCGACAAATTGCTGGAAATTATGTCCGACGTATTGCTCAATCCGACTTTTCCGCAGGAAGAATGGGACAAAGTCAAACGCCGTGTGGAAAGTGGACTTGCACAGGAGAAAAACGACGCCAATGCCATTGCGGGTAAAGTAGCCTCTATACTTCGCTACGGCAAAGATCACCCTTACGGCGAACAAATGACGGAAGCAACCCTGGCTAAAATCAATGTGGAACAGTTTAAAAGCCACTACGCCAAGTACATCAAACCAAATATCGCTTATTTCGTAGTAGTGGGCGACATCACGAAAGCGCAGGCAGAAAAGTATGCCCGCCAGTATTTCGGCTCCTGGAATAAAAGTGAGGTATCCAAACATACCTATCCGACACCGGCTCAACCGGAAAAAGCGCAGGTTGATTTTGTTCACAAACCCGGCGCTGTGCAATCGGTTATCAATATCACATATCCGGTGGAACTGCGCCCCGGCACCCCTGATGTTATCCGTGGCCGGGTCATGAATGCGATCCTGGGCGGTTATTTCAACAGCCGCGTGAACGCTAACTTGCGTGAAGGACACGGCTGGACCTACGGCGCGCGCACTTCCCTGAATGCGGATAAATTGATCGGTTCTTTTACGGCCAGCGCTTCTGTTCGCAATGCAGTATCGGATAGCTCTATTATCGAATTTTTGAAGGAAATGAACCGTATGCGCACCGAACTGGTGCCTGTAAGTGAATTGCAGGTGGTGAAAAACGTGATAACCGGCCAGTTCTCCCAAAGCCTGGAAGAACCTGGTACTGTTGCCAATTTTGCCCTTTCCACGGCGCGTTACGGCCTGCCTGCCGACTATTATGAGAAATACCTGGAAGTGTTGCAAAGTGTAACGCCCCAAGAGGTGCTGACTATGGCACAGAAATACATCAAACCCGGACAAACGCATATACTTGTCGTAGGGAATAAAGATGATGTGGCTGATCGCCTGAAACAATTCTCTCCTGAAGGGAAAATTAACTTCTTCGATGCGCAGGGAAATCCGGTGAAAATGAATAACTCGGAGATTCCCGTAGGTATGACCGCCGAAAAAGTGGTAGAAGACTATGTCAATGCCATCGGCGGCGGCGCTAAGATTGCCATGCTGAAAGACGTGCAGACAACTGCCACCATGAAAGTAAGTGTTCAGTCCCTGAATGTTGTTACCTGGCAAAAAGGCGGCAATATGGTCGCTATGGAAATGGGTATGAACGGTCAGATATTCTCCAAACGCGTATACGATGGCAATGCCGCTTCCGAATCGGGAATGGGTAATGTTCGCAACCTGGAAGGGGAAGAACTGGCCGACCTGAAAGAACAGGCGGCGTTTAGTAAAGAAGCCAATTATGTGAAAGGCGGCTACAAACTCGCTTTGAAAGGCGTCGAAGAGGTGAATGGCAGCAATGCTTATGTAGTAGAGGTGATACGGCCCGACGGTAAAAAAACCACGGAGTATTACGACATGAAAAGCAGTCTGAAAGTACGGGAAGTCAGCGCCACGACCGGTCAGGACGGTTCGCCGGCTACCATGATCATCGATTTCGCAGATTATAAGGAATCTAATGGTGTAAAATTCCCGAACACTATGAATATCACCGGATTAATGCCTATTCCAATCACAACAGAAGTGATCGAAATTAAGGTGAATTCCGGTATCGACGATAAAGTTTTCAACCTGAAATAAAAGAAGCATTCCATTGCTTCCACGAAAACGAGTATTTTTGCGCGCCCTGTTGCTATTCCGGCAGCAGGGCGCATTTTTTACACACACCTAATTTTGAAAGAAATGTTACAATTCGTTTTTCTACAGGCGCAACCCGGCGGCAATCCATTGCTCAGCATGTTATTTCCGTTCCTGATACTGATTGTTTTTTACTTTTTCCTGATCCGCCCGCAAATGAAGCGGCAGAAAGACCAGCAAAAGTTTGTGGAAAGTCTCAAAGAAGGCATGGAAGTAGTCACTAGCGCAGGCCTCATCGGTCGCATTACAAAAATTGACGGCCCGGTCGTTCGCCTCATGGTGGATGAAAAAACCTTCATCCGCGTTGTAAAAACTTCCATACAAGGCGAATTCAAAAGCGCATGATAGTAGTTTTCGTGTTTGGTGTTTC
>JAYSZC010000848.1:0-3048 GCA_043738235.1 Lewinellaceae bacterium
GTTTCCGTCGCCGGTGGTGCCGGTCAAGGTAACCGGAACATTGGGGATACCATTTTCGGTACCATCCTGAACGCCATCGGCATCCGTATCTTCCCAAACGTAGTTACCAATTTCGGCGCATTTTGCAGGATTCACCGTCACGGTCACCTGGTCGGTATTACCAACATTAAAATAGAAGGTTTCTTCGTTTGTTACCGGATCCACATACCAAATTTCCCCAAAATCGTTGGCAATATTCGTGTTGGTCTGGTTCACAGGAATGGTGTACATCCACATGAATTGCTCCTCCGATTCGCCGTCATTGTTGTTATCAATGAAGTCCAGGACACAGTTGTTGTTCAGGTCGCCGCCGGACCAGTTCAGTCCCTGGCAGGTCATATTGCCGACAACATTATTATCCATGGCCACTACATTCCGGATTTCAATGCCCGGAGCGCCGCCCAACATCCGTGTGGTCAGGGTGTATTTCACCAGTTCACCGGCACAAACCTCTGTTTTATCAGCGGTTTTATCCATGTTGATGTATACGCCCGTGTAGTTACCGGGATCCATATCAGTCAATGGCAGGCCGATCGGCGTATTGTTATCCGGATTAACGGGTTGGCCGCTCACCGTTGCAATATTAGTGTGCATACCTCTCATAGCCGGTGCAGTTGCGGTGCATGTTTGCGAAGCGCCTATTGCCAAAGATGGAATAGTGCAAATAGCGCCCAGTACATTATCCGTAACAACCACATTCGTGAGTGGCAGGTTACCCGTATTGGTAACTGTAAAGGTAAATGTAACCGTCGGAGGTACATCCGGCACCAACAGGATTACACCCGGTGCGTTGTCCGCATCTTGTCCGTTGACGTATTTTTCCAGATTGATGCTGGGTTGCGACAGGTAGAAACCTGCATCATACGTCATATTGCTTTCACCGGAGGTCAATATTTCATTGACAGTCATCAAGGTACCTGCATTTACATCGCTGTCCAATGCATCATCGCCACCCTGATCCTGCGGAGAAACCAAATAACCGGAAGGTTGTCCGAAGGTCAATTTGTAAGTGCCCGGTTCAAGGTTCGTGAATATGTAGAAACCGCTACCGTTGGTGGTAGTATTCAGGTTCACAGGCGTACCGTCGCCGGTGGTACCGGTCAAGGTAACCGGCACATTTGGAATGCCTGGTTCGCCGCCATCCTGAATACCGTCCAGATCGATGTCATGCCATACAAAGTTGCCAATAGAAGCAGGAATAAAGAAGCCCGCATCGTAGGTCAGGTTGACTTCGCCGGAAGTTAATATTTCATTGATCGTAGAACCTGTTATAGGGTGTGCGTCAGAGTCTTTGGTATCATTTCCACCCTGGTCTTGAGCCGTTGGGGTGTAGCCGCCTGTAGGAGTTCCGAAATTAACGAAATATGTACCCGGCATCAAGTTAGAGAACAAGTATTCTCCATTTGGGCCTGTAAACATGGTCAGCAATACCGGAGTACCGGTACCCGTTGTGCCATTTAAAGTTACACGCACGTTCGGAATACCCGGTTCGCCAAGATCCTGTATGCCATCTCCATCCAAATCATCCCAGACAAAATCCCCGATGGATGCCGGGCGATAGAAACCTGCATCATAGGTCAGGTTCGACTCGGCAGGTGTCAATACTTCATTAATGGTCATTAGGGTGCCCGGTGCTGCATCACTATCCGTTGCATCGTTGCCGCCCTGATCCTGTGCGGTCAGTGTGTAACCTACAGGTTGCCCAAAAGTAATTTTATAAGTGCCTGCTGCAAGGTTAGTAAACAAGTACTCACCGTTCAGGCCTGTTGTTGTAGTCAGGTTGACTGGCGCACCGCCATTGGTGGTACCTGTCAGGGTAACCAAAACGTTCGGTATACCCGGTTCGCCTATATCCTGAACACCATCGGCGTCCATATCTTCCCAAACAAAGTTACCAATTTCGGCTGCCGGCAGGTCGCCGCAGGCATCATCCGTGATGTCTGTGTCGCCGTCATTGTCCGAATCCAGTTCAGCACGGTTGAATAATCCCTGACCGGGGCCGCTACCCGGGCCGTTGCCGGGTACTGCGCATGGCGTGTAAATATTGTCCCCGCCCGGTGATCCGGGGGCCAGGTTCATACTTACATTGAAGGTAATCGTGTAATTATGTGTTGCGCCCGCTGCGATACTCGCGTTGGTGGCCAAAGTGGTTGTACCAATCGTGCTCATCGAACCGTTTGCCTGACCGCTGTAACTGCCGCTGTTGATCGTTACATCGTTGTCGAACAAGGGCGTGTCTTTCAGGCCGTAGGCGCCCGATGCACCGCCGTTGTTGCTGACCGCAATGGTATAAGTCACTGTGTACGTGCCGTTGCCGTTCGGAACCGCGCTTACAAAGTTTTTGACCATGTTGATATTCGGCAGGTCGCCGCAGGCATCATCCGTGATGTCCGTGTCGCCGTCATTGTCCGAATCCAGTTCCGCGCGGTTGTACAATCCCTGACCGGGGCCGCTGCCAGGTACTGCGCACGGCGTATAAATGTTGTTCCCGCCGTCCGGTGATCCGGGGGCCAGGTTCAGGCTTACATTGAAGCTAATCGTGTAATTATGCGTTGCGCCCGCTGCGATGCTCGCGTTGGTCGCCAGCGTTGTTGTGCCAATCGTGCTCATCGAACCGCTGGCCTGGCCGCTGTAATTGCCGCTGTTGATCGTTACGTCGTTGTCGAACGATGGAGTGTCTTTCAGGCCGTAAGTGCCCGATGCGCCGCCGTTGTTGCTCACTGCAATGGTATAAGTCACTGTGTAGGTGCCGTTGCCGTTTGGTACTGCGCTTACAAAGTTTTTCACCATGTTGATGTTCGGCAAGTCGCCGCAGGCATCATCCGTGATGTCCGCATTGCCGTCACCGTTCATATCCAATTCCGCACGGTTGAACAAGCCCTGGCCGGGGCCACTGCCCGGGCCGTTGCCGGGTACTGCGCACGGCGTGTAAATATTGTCCCCGCCCGGTGATCCGGGTGTCAGGTTCATACTGACATTAAAGGTCACCGTGTACGTGTGCGATGCACC
>JAYSZC010000849.1:0-3046 GCA_043738235.1 Lewinellaceae bacterium
CCTAAGTAGATGACTTAGCTAAAGGTTACAACACTGATAACTGATAACCGATAACGGATAACTATAGGGTGATAACCTTTTGCTAAATTATCTACCCAAACCAATGGTTACCACCACAAATAACCAATAACTGATAACCAATAACTATTTTGCTCGTGCCACAATGTCCCGCACTTCCAGCACAGATTTCGGGTAACCTTTGGCGGCGGCATGAATCATAGCCAACGCCAGTTCACGCAGGGTGGTGACAAAATTGGGCATGATAAATCGCAGGAAAGGATACAACCAGGACACGTATTTATAATAGGGCAAGGTATTTTTCAGTCCTTTGGTCGGCTGCATATAACCCGGACGGAAATTATAGACCTGTTTGAACGGCAATTTCATCAGGTCATTTTCGGTTTTTCCTTTTACCCGCGCCCACATAAGCCGGCCTTTTTCCGTGCTGTCAGTACCGGAACCGGAGATATAACAAAAAGTCATATCCGGGTTTTGACGGCTCAAAGTAGTAGCCACATGCATGGTGAGCGTGTAGGTCACCTTTGTAAATTCAGCCTCATCTTTTCCCACGGACGATGTCCCCAGGCAAAAAAAGCAGGCATTATATCCTTTCAGTTGGTCTTCAACTGCAGAAAGATCGTACAAGTCGCCGTGAACGATTTCCTTCAGTTTCGGGTGCGTCATGCCTATAAGGTCTCCTGCCGAGTACGAGCACCTGTTCTACCAAATCGTTTTGCAGGCATTCGTACAGCACGCCTTCGCCGACCATGCCGGTTACGCCGGTGATTATTGCTCTTATTTTGATGATGATAGGTTGATTGTTTGTTTGATGGTTGGAAAGGTTTGAAAGTTTGAAAGGTTTGAGGTGGTAATCCTCGGCCGAGGGTTACCACCTCAAACCATCAAACCTTTCAAACTTTCCAACCTTTCCAACCTTTCCAACCATCAAACCTTCTTTATTCACTCCCATTCCGGTATTAATCCCCGCAGCCCCATATCCACAATTTTTTCGGCAGGCGTTGAGCCATCGCCGTAAAAATCGAGTTGACCGTTGCCGTTGGTGTCCTGCCATTCAAAACTATTGTTGACGGAAAAAGAAAGCGTGACGAGTATGTCTTCCGTTTCATTGCCGGTAACCACAAGCGGCTGAGCAAAACGGCCCGTTACCACGCAGGAACCTGCGGGAACAGGGCTGCTGGCAAAAAGCGGATTGACTACTGTGGTGGCTCCTGCGGGCGCCTCGCCCGAATAAACCTGGTTGTACATTTGATACGGAGCGCTCAAGTGGGTTTCAAACGCCCAGAACCCCTGCTTTTTATCGTCGTTGACCGATAGTGTTTTTTCACGCGGTTTCACCGTTGTCAGGTACGTATTGAATCCCACGAAGGAAGCAACCGTCCCTTTTTGACTCGGCAGGTTGCCAAAGGCCGGCAGGTTGTTGATATTAAACGTGACATCGTAATTCTGATAAGTTACGCTGGCACGCACCCATTCATAGGTTCCTGGCGGTATATTTTTTAAAGAAATTTTGGTAAAAACCTGGTTTTCGCCGGCCTTTGCGGCTTTGTCAAAATCGACCGCCGTTTCGCCGCCCTGCGTCGTTTCTTCCGCGTGGTACACGATGGCGCCGCCGCCTAAAGCGGTGAAAGCATTGGGGGCCAGTTCGATATAATGGACGCTCAATTCCCGAAATTCCGGGGTTTGAGCGGCATTGCCCACCGGAATCGGCGCCGTTTGGCCGATATTGTTCAGGCGCGCCTGGACGGCATCAAAACGAAACTGAAATTGCAGGTTCGCATCGGAAGTGTTTTCCTTTTTGCAGGAAAAAAGGAATAGGAGTAACGCTGGGAAAAGCAGTAGTTTATTCATAGTTATCAGTTTCGCCTGAACAGGTGCTCTTTCTATTATTACAATCTACAAGCCCGGCGTTAGATGCGTGAATTGAACGATTAAAAGCGAACCACAAATATGACAGGTAGCTCTTTTTTATAGGTTTTCTATCTCAGAAATCGAGAGTCCGGTAATTTCTGCTATCAGGACTATTTCCATGCCTTTTAATTTCATTTGACGAGCTATTTCACGGTTTCGCTCAGCTTTGCCTTCATCAAAGGAAGTATCTACTACATTTTTCAAATCGCGATAGTATTTTAAGCTCTCCTCATACTTCGTTTTTTCATCGGGTGTAAATTTGGCAATTTCAGCTGCCTCGAATAATTTCTGAAACACACGTTCCTGTAGAGCATGCGGGCGATTTTGCAGATAAGGGAGTTGCTGCAATACATACATCCACTTGTCGAAGTTGTTCTGCAATTCACCTTCAGCCTTGCTAAAGTTAGGCATCTCCAGGTAGATGTATGTCAGTTTATCATAAAACACCCGGCATTTTTGATCTTTCAATTGCACCTCATGGCGTACTTCCTGCTCCGCCTCATCCTCTGAAAAGGTAAAATCAAGGATGCCTACCATGTACACGGCGGCCAATTGATAGTTCCAGTCGCCCTTCTTCGCCTGTTCTTGAATTGGGAATGAGGAATAGTACACGCTTCGGTCCTTGAAAAAATTCTGCTTGGCTTTCTGCATCTCTACGATGAATCGCTCGCCGTTTTCGCCGATGCAGTACAGGTCGAAAATAGCCTTGCGGTCTGTTTCTGAGCTGCCGAGTTGCTCAGTGCGGGCGTATGTCAAGTCTTTAATCTTGTGCTTTCCGGGCAATACCTGATTCAAAAAATCGATAAGCAGGTCTTTATTCGGCTCGGAGCCGAACAATTTTTTGAAACCAAAATCAGTAAACGGGTTAATATATTTGTCCTGGAGTGCCATGAAACGATCTTTGAGGAACAAAAATACGGAAAATAGCCGTGTGTCGTGTGTGTTTCCCTGGATTTTTCAACACGTTTTGTTTCACTTTCGCCTGAGCAGGAATTGTGGAATATGGGTAAATTCATGATCTCTTACAGTTCCTTTTTTTAAAATTCCCGTATACCCCAGGGCAAACGCATCAAAACTGTATCAAAAGCGCTTAATTATGCCATAATTGACCATTTCC
>JAYSZC010000850.1:0-3045 GCA_043738235.1 Lewinellaceae bacterium
CTATATGAGGTTAGGTACATCATATAGAGCGGCCCTCAACATTCTCAACTCTCAACCCCTCAACCTTGTAGTCCGCCAAACATCAGGGCGTTTGCAGCACCACCCGCTCCGTACGCTCTCCATCGGGGTGTTTTATTTTCAAAAAATACACCCCGGGCGCAAAGCCTTCGCATCGAATATCCTCCACACCTGCCTGAACATCAGACAGTTCTGTAAAAAAGGCTGTTCTGCCCGCAGCATCCGTCAGTGTGAGGGACAGGTTGCCGGACGTTGAAAACTCGTAGGGAATGAAGAGCACTTCCGAAGCGGGGTTCGGGTAAATTTTACTTCCGGCAAACGACCTGGCAACGCCGGGCGAGGGTTTGAAATTGCTGCCGTTCAGGTCCTTTAGCGCAATGTCGTCCACGAAGAAGTCGGAATATTTCGAACCGTGGAAAGCAATGCCGCCCAACTGTGTGAACAAGGGCCGGGTGCCGCTCCAGGCTTCTGCCCCGTTGACCCAAATGCTGATGTGTCCGTCTGCTGTGTTAGCGCTGATTTTCACATCGAACCACTCGTTTTGCGGGTATACCACATAACTTCCATCGCTGCTCCAGGCGGTGCGGTTGGTTTGCAGGGTATAATCCAATACTGTGCTGTTCGGGTCGTCCTCGTCGGTGAGTAGTGAGAAATGGCTCTCGTGATTTCCGGGAACGTACATTTTCAGGGAAATTTCGTAAGTGCTGTTCGAGCGGTTGCCGAGCTTGTAGCTCGCCCAATCCCCGTTATCGACGTGGAGCGACCTGCCGCCGCTGTAATTCGTAAAACCGTAGTAGTAACTGGTCACATCGGCGCCGGCGCCCGACCAGCGTGAAGAACTCATAGCGCCTACATCGTACCAGTCGAAAATTTCGCATTGCAGACTGCCGTTTGCACAATAAAAAGCGCCTGCAGGAGCCTTATCTCCACAACTGATGCAAGAGCCGAAACACACGGCCGGGAGGCGGGCATCCCACTGACCGACGGTGTAAGTCCGGTCGGTGCCACCTTCCGAATTGATGCTGCTGCAGCCGGCTGGTACACTCTCATTTTGTCCCCAGCTATTGCCGTTGATGAATTTGTATTTAAACGTGGTACCGACGGGCACTTGCATAGTGACTTCGTAAGATCCATTGCCAACGCTCGTCATGGGCGTGGCTGAAGTCGACCAGCTGTTCAGACTGGAAGCAAGGTGAACGCCTGCCGGGTTCACAGCGACGCCTGACATGTCTACCCGCAGGGTGACGTTCCGTATTGTGGAAGGGCTGAGGTTTCCCGTGAATTTTGCCATTTCGCCTCCTGTTCCGCCGAGATAAAACAAGGACAACCAGCCATCGGTCGGACTGTGAAATTCCATGCCGACCCCTGCAATGGTGGTGTCGTAAACGTAGCTGGCGCCGCAGTCGTCCGTATAGGAAACGGCCTGGTTATAGTGCCCGATAACATATTGACAATCAGCGCCGGGTACTTTTACGGCGACACCGCGCTCCTGGTATTCTGCGTAGTTGGCAGTGGTGACAGGTTGCCAGGTTTCTCCGCCGTCATCGGTACGCAGCTGAGGTCTTTGGAGCTCGGGAGAGCCGCCAGGAAAGTTGGGATTGAACTGCGTAAAGGCAAGCCCCCGGCGTTCGTCCTCGAATACGAAACTGGTGATACTGTTAAAATTGGTGGTATCGCCTTCGTAGGGGCTGTCCACAACTTTCCAACTCAGGCCCCGATCGTCCGATTTAAAGATGCGGTGGTGCAAGGGACTGGAAGCAAAAAAAATGGTATTGGCGCCATTTGCACCAAAACCGTTAAAATTACCATATTCGGAGCCGTCGGCAGCTGCAAGCAGGTCCGGATCGTTCGTTTTTACCCAAGTATTGCCGCCGTCGCGGGTGGTGTAGATTTCAAAATAGCCACTTGCATCCGGGTCGCCGAAGACGATGCCGTTGTTGTGATCCCAAAAATGGATAGTGTTCGGGAAACCGAAGGGATCGTCGAAAGCGATGCCATTGTCGGCTTCGTTGAGTTCCTGCCAGGAAGTGCCGCCGTCGCTGGTTCGATAGATACTGCCTTCGCCGGTGGCGAAATCGAACGTAATGACAAAGGCATTGTGCTCGTCCAGAGCGGCGATGTCGATTGCCCACTCGCTGTAAGTGTCTTTGAACAGGCTGGTCGACCAACTGGCGCCACCGTCGGTGGTTCTGACAATGAAGGGCTGCGGCTCAATGCCGAACGGGGTCCAGTCCACACTCGTTCCCCAGACGACATCCGGGCTGGGCGATGAAATCCAGTTGACCAGTACGCTGTCTGGCAAATTAGTGGACATTTTTTGCCATTGGGCAAAAACAGGCAGGCTCAAACCTGCAAAAAGGAGAATGAGAAGACTTTTTTTCATTGTGTTTGTTATAAAAAGTGAAAAAATGGATCAATGAAGCCAAGTAGTTATCGGTTATTAGTACTGTGTCATCTAAATTTTTGAATATTCGAGGATGCGAGTATTTGAGTATAAATGATTCGTTATCAGTCAGATACTCGAATACTCATATCTTCAGACCAGTGGTTGAATACCTCATTTAAATGGAACGTGCCGTTGATGGTGGGAACAGCGAAAAGTGCCGGGATCGGCGACTGCCACGGATGTAAAATGCTACTGGAAGGTGTAATCGGGAGCCGGGAGTCCGGGCATTAACGGGAATGCTTCGGTACAGTCATCATGGACGTATCGAAGTCGGTCAGTTTTTGAAAAAAAGGGTTAAAGGGAGCAGAAGTGGTGGCGGTTGATTTCATAAGGTTGATTTTGAGAGATAAGTAGGTGTGCAAAATTAGCTAATACTACATCTAATTCATCGATTTACATTGCTTTTTTTCCTTTGCAATTTTGCCCATTTACTTATTAGGGGGCAATGTGAGACAACGAAACGCCGGTTTTTTGGGGGTTTAATAGCTGGGTCAAAAGTAAGATTAGCCTTCGGGGCCGGCAATACCACATTCGTATGAAATTGACACAATGCTTCAGCGCCCGTGCAGCAGGTTGAGTGC
>JAYSZC010000851.1:0-1239 GCA_043738235.1 Lewinellaceae bacterium
TCTCATCAACCTTCATCCACCTTTCCATGAAAGTCATCCTCGGCATCAGCGGCTCCATTGCAGCCTATAAATCTGCGTACCTGACACGCCTGTTGGTCAAACAAGGGCATGAGGTGCAGGTTTTGATGACGAACGCGGCTACTGCCTTTATTGCGCCGCTCACACTTTCCACTTTGTCAAAACGACCGGTATACAGCGATGTCAGTTCCGAAACGGGCTGGAACAACCACGTCGAGCTCGGACTCTGGGCCGATGTGCTGTTGATCGCTCCGGCCGGCGCCAATACCCTGGCAAAGCTGGCTAACGGATTGTGTGACAATATTTTAAGTGCCGTGTACTTGTCGGCGCGATGCCCTGTCTGGGTAGCGCCGGCGATGGATGTGGATATGTGGCATCACCCGGCCACGCAGGCCAATATCCGCCGTCTGGAGGAACACGGCGTGCGGGTGATCCCTGTGGGGCATGGCGAATTGGCAAGCGGACTTGTCGGCGACGGACGTATGGCAGAACCGGAAGACATCCTGGCTTTTATCCAACAATCCATGCCGGAAAAACCGGATCAGCAGCGGTTGAAAGGCAAAAAAGCCCTCGTTACTGCCGGACCAACCTACGAAGCCCTCGATCCGGTGCGTTTTATCGGTAACTATTCCAGCGGTAAAATGGGGATAGCAGTGGCGGAAGCCCTGGCCCGGCAAGGCGCTGAAGTAACCCTGGTTTTGGGGCCTACCGCGTTGCGGCCTGTTCTTCCTCAGATCAAAGTGGTACCCGTGCAATCGGCCCAACAGATGTACGAGGCATGTGCACAGGAATTTGAACAGACGGACATTACCGTATTGGCTGCCGCAGTGGCCGATTACAAACCCCGGGATTTCTCTTCCGTTAAAATCAAAAAAAAGGACGACGCGTTGTCATTGCCTTTAGCCAAAACCATCGACATCGCCGCCGCCCTCGGCCAATTGAAAAAACCGGGACAATGGCTGATCGGTTTTGCTTTGGAAACGAATGACGCGGAACAGCACGCAATGGCCAAAATGGAACGCAAAAACTTCGACTTCATCGTACTCAATACCTTGCAGGATAAAGGCGCGGGTTTTGGCCACGAAACAAATAAAATCACCATTTTTCACAGAAACGGGCTGAAAAAAACGTTTGACCTGAAAAGTAAAATAGCCGTGGCGGAGGATATCGTGGGAGAGATTGATTTAAGGTTTGATGGTTTGAAAGTTTGATGGTTTGAGG
>JAYSZC010000852.1:0-3040 GCA_043738235.1 Lewinellaceae bacterium
ATCGCCCAGCCCTTCGAGATCGCGGGTCAACAACGGCGCAGGCGGGAAGCGGCAGCGTTGTCCCTTGATGCACTGCGTGCGGAAATTGATGACGCCCGCCGTCAGGCACGCGCCGACGCCGCGTCCCGTTTCCACGCGGTGCTGGCGGCCCAGCGACGGCTGCAGGTCGAGCAGCGATCCGTTGAGCTTTTCGAGCGGACCTCGCAGGCTGTCGCCAGGCGCAGGGCCGCAGGCGAAGATACCCGACTGGACGCCAATGTGGCGCTGATCGAAGCCGAGCGGGCTCGCAATGCATTGGCGCGCGCCGGCGAGCAGCTGCTCGATGCCCGCGGCGAGCTGGCAACGGTGCTGCAACTGCCGCTGGCAGGCATGGAATTTGCGGCCGCGGGCGGCACCAATTTTGCCAAACTCGAACTCTTGCGCAGCGATCCGGTCAAACAAATGATTTTTGAAAAAATAGCGATGGTAGGGCATAGCGCCGTCGACATGCTGGCCTGGGCCAACCGGCTGAAAGCGGAACTGGGAGTGGCTTGCCGTACGGAACACCTCATCCTTTCCGGCGGCGTCCGCGATTTTCTCGACGGGTATTATTTACTGCAAAAATCAGCGTTCCCGGCAGTGTACGGGCAGGCATCCGGTTTTTTGAAACACGCACAGGGCGATTACGGCGAATTATGTTCTTTTGTTCAGGCACAAGTCCGCGGATTGGAACTGGCACAGGCCTTTTTACGGGCAAAGTGAATGTATAGTCAGCGCAAAGTGGTTTTGAACGAAAGATCGGTGCAAGTACCTGAAAGCGAAGACTTCAAACCATCAAACCCTTTCAAACCACTCAAACCTGACTATAAAAACAGATTAATTCATGATGAAGACCATCAACGGCTTTTCCAAGCTGAGCAAGCAGGAAAAAATCAATTGGTTAGCCGAACATTTTACTGCCGAACCGCAGGCTTTTTCCAATGACATATCTGCCTGGCAACACCCGGTGGCGCAGGTACAGCGCGTATTGGACGGATTTACGGAAAATGCCATTGCCAACTTTGTGTTGCCATACAGCATTGCGCCCAATTTCCTGATCAATGGAAAAACTTATGCCATTCCCATGGTGATCGAGGAAAGCAGTGTGGTGGCAGCCGCCAGCAGCGCCGCCAAATTCTGGCTGGAACGCGGCGGTTTTCACGCGGAAGTGCTGGGTACGGTCAAACTGGGACAGGTGCATTTTCGATGGTTCGGCGCCCCGGCCCGTTTGCGTCAGATTTTCCCCGATCTCCGTTCCCGGCTGTTCGATTCCTGCGCCGACCTGGTTGCCAATATGGAAAAACGGGGTGGCGGCATCCTCGATATGGAACTCCTGGATTTTGAACAGGTGGAACCGAATTACTATCAGTTGCGCGTGTCCTTCGAGACCTGCGACAGCATGGGCGCCAATTTTGTCAACTCGGTGCTAGAGCGTTTCGCCGCTGCAACAGAGGAATTTTTTATGGATTATACCGGGCTGAGCGATACCGAACGTGATGTGGAGGTCATCCTGTCCATTCTTTCGAATTATACGCCCGACTGCCTGGTACGCGCCTGGGTAGAATGTCCGATTTCTTCTTTTTCTGATCTGGCCCGGAGTCAGGGCATGGATGCCGTCACACTGGCAGAACGTTTTGCTATGGCTGTCCGTATTGCACAGATTGATCCATACCGGGCGACAACCCACAACAAAGGCATCTACAATGGTATCGACGCGGTCGTTTTAGCCACCGGCAACGACTTCAGAGCCATCGAGGCCTGCGGGCACACGTATGCCTGCCGCGACGGGCAGTATCGCAGCCTGAGCACTTGTGTCGTGCAGAATGGTATGTTTCGTTTTGAACTGGAAGTGCCGCTGGCGATGGGCACTGTGGGTGGGCTTACGGCGCTTCATCCTTTGGCCAAACGTTCGCTCCAGATACTGGGTTATCCCTCGGCCCGCGAACTCATGTGTATCACTGCCGTGGTAGGTCTGGCACAGAATTTCGGGGCAGTCCGGTCTTTGGTCACTACCGGCATACAGCAGGGCCACATGAAAATGCACCTGACCAATATCCTGAACCACCTCGACGCTTCGGAAGAAGAAGCGGCGGCGGCACAACATATTTTTCAGGCCCAAACGGTGAGTTTCAGTTCTGTGCGGGCATTCCTGGAGGAGCGGCGGGTTTAATAAAAAGGCAAAGGGCAAGGGGCAAAAAGCAAAGGGCAAGGGGCAAAGGGCAAAATTGCTTTTTGCCTTTTGTTAAACGCTCCGCTCCGCTTTTTCCCACAATACCGACTGGTTTCCCTTGATGATGCGCAGAAAACCGGCGTACATGGAATAATTCATTACGCAGAAATAATAGGGGATAAAGAAAATTTTCAGCCGTAGTTTTTGTTTTTCCAACAGGTATCCGGCGAGCGCTGCGGTGTAAAAAAACAACTGCGCCAACAGCAGCCACTGATACATAGTTTCGCCCTTTGAAGCCAGAAAAATATTGATAATCAATAACACAGGAAGGAAAACGGGCGCGAGCGTCCAACGCAGTACCCGGTGCGAAATGTATTGGAAAGAAAGTGTGCCGTACCGAAAGATATTGAGCAGGGGCGCCAGCCGAACCACGGCCTGTAAACCTCCGGCCGCAATGCGCACCTTTCTTTTCAATTCTTCCGACACCGATACCGAGGAACTTTCCGCAGCATAAGCGCCCGGCTCGTATTGCACCCGGTAACCTTTTTGAGCAATACGCATGGTCAGGTAAAAATCCTCCACAATAGTGTCCGTGGGCACATGCTCGTACACGTCGCTGCGAAAGGCAAACAGCTCGCCCGCAGCGCCGACCACCGACCACAATTCGGCATCCCATTTTTTGAGCGTACTTTCATATTTCCAGTAAATACCTTCTCCGGCACTGCTGGCGCCTTCCTTTTCCTGCATGGCAATTCTCTTTTCTCCCGCTACCGCTCCGACTTGCGGGTCGCTGAAATGGCGCACGATACGCCGGACCGCTTCGGTATTCACCAGCGTATTGGCGTCTGTGCT
>JAYSZC010000853.1:0-7769 GCA_043738235.1 Lewinellaceae bacterium
AGTACGTTTTCAAGGCTTTATCCACAAAAAATCATGCGATTTTCAAAAATGTCCAGTAGTATGGATTGGGACGCTTAAATCCAAGTATTTCTACCAACAGCGTGTCTGCATAACACTCTGGAACAATCTGATAATGGCTCATGCAGGAATGAAATGATCGAGATTCAAAAACAAGTCCACACCATAGTCTAATATTTCTCTTATTTCTTCATGAGAAAGACGTTTTGCATGTGTTTCGTAGTTTTCGAACCAGGTAGTAAATACAGCGACATCTTTGCCCTCTTGCATGAGCGGGAGAAGGAAGTACGGATTATGGGTGGTGAGGAAAAATTGGTTTTTTCCTTCATCATTTAAAATATGCTGGGCTAGTTGATAAATATATGGGCCGTAAGAATGTGATTCCGGTTCTTCAAAGAGCAACACAGAGTCCCTATTAGACTTGATAGCTGCAAGATGAAAAATATACCTTTGGAAGGTATCAGGTACGAGAACAAGAGGGAAACTGATAAGGGTGTTCTCAGTTTTTTGAACTATAGTAATCCGTTGGGTTTCTATGTCTAGTAACAGTTCTAAACCATTAGGCTGTAAAAATTCCTTTATTTCATCTCTAAGTTCAGAAAAACTTTCAATAATTGAATAAAAATTATCTCCATGAGGAGGATTTAGATATACTCCATTATTTCTAGCCTCTAACAGACCTCGAAATTCATATCTTTTAATTGCAGTCATGCGTCTTTCATTTGGGCCATTTCCACCCATTACTTTACCATCCAAAAAAAGTTTAATTACAAATCTAGATGGTGAAGTTTTTTTTCTTTCAGAATCAGTTAAATTTTTTGATAAATATGAACTACTAAAAATGAAATCATATTTATGTCCTTCATAAAGATCTGATGGCGCATCTTCCAGACTCACAACTGTTTCTTTATCGGCATCAACTATAATTGATTTTCGAATATTAAAATTATTAAATAAATGGTTGAGTGATTTATATCTAACTGTGGTTTGAAGAAATTTCTCGGACAATGTTTCCTCATAATTTACCCCCAGCAGCGACACCGCCTCCAAAATATTCGATTTCCCCGCATTCGGTTTCCCGATAAAAACATTGATCCGTTCGCAGTCAAGCGACAGGTCTTTTATTGACTTGAAATTTTGTATCCGCAGGTTTTTAATCAGGCTACTCATAATCGCTGCTTTTTTGACAAAAGTACGCCATTAATTATACAAATACATGCTCCGATTCCTTTCCAATTCCCTGAAATACGGGTCTTTCAAATCCTTGATAAAGTAAATCGCCTCGCCGGTGCTTTTCATTTCCGGCCCCAGGCGTTTGTCCACATTCGGGAATTTATCAAAGGAGAATACCGGGATTTTGATTGCATAACCTTCCAGTTTATTGATCATTTCAAAGTCCTTCAGTTTGTGGGTGCCGAGCATCACTTTGGTGGCGATGTTCAGGTACGGCACGCCGTAGGCTTTGGCGATGAACGGTGTGGTACGCGATGCCCGAGGGTTGGCTTCGATCACATACACCTGGTCGTTTTTGATGGCAAACTGGATATTGATCAAACCCTTGATATTCAAAGCTCTGGCGATACATTCCGCGTATTCGCACATGCTCTGGACCACGATGGGGCCGAGCGAATACGGCGGCAGCACGGCGGAGGAATCGCCTGAGTGGATACCGGCGGGTTCTATATGTTCCATAATGCCCATGATGTGAATATCGTCGCCGTCGAAAATGGCGTCGATTTCGGCCTCTTTGGCGCGTTCGAGGAACTGGTCGATCAGCACCTTGTTGTCGGGCAGGTGTTTAAAAATGGACAGCACCTGGCGTTCCAGTTCGTTGTCGTTGATAACGATTTTCATGCTTTGTCCACCCAGTACATAGGAGGGGCGTACCAGCAGCGGATAAGGCAGGCGTTTGGCAATGTCAAGCGCGGCATCCACATCGTGCGCCACGCCGTACTGCGGGTACGGAATATTGAGTTCTTTCAACAGATCGGAAAAACGGCCCCTGTCTTCGGCGATGTCCATGCTGTCGAAACTGGTTCCGATGATGTTCCAGCCTTTTTTGTGCAGGTGTTCGGCGAGTTTCAGGGCTGTTTGCCCGCCGAGTTGGACGATGACGCCTTCCGGTTTTTCGTGTTCCAGTATTTCTTCCAGGTGTTCCCAGTACACCGGTTCGAAGTAGAGTTTGTCGGCAACATCGAAATCAGTGGAAACCGTTTCGGGGTTACAATTCACCATAATTGCCTCATAACCAACCTCTTTGGCCGCCAAAACGCCGTGCACGCAGCAATAGTCGAACTCGATGCCCTGACCGATCCGGTTGGGGCCGGAACCGAGCACCACTATTTTTTTCTTATCCGTTACGATGCTTTCGTTCTTGTCGTCGAAGGTGGAATAGAAATAATTGGTTTTGCTTTCGAATTCGGCAGCGCAGGTATCCACCATTTTGTACACCCGGCGAATGCCGCGCCGCTTGCGCTCGATGGTCACAAATTTTTCGTCGATGCGCAACATCCAGGCGATCTGGGCGTCCGAATAACCGTTCTTTTTCAGTTCAATAAAAAAATCGGTCGGGATGTCATCCGGTACATTGAAGCGCAGTAACTGCTCTTCCATTTTCACCAGGTTTTTGATCTGGCCGATAAACCAGGCATCGATACCGGTGAATTTCTGCACTGTTTTGGAAGGAATGCCCAGGCGCAGCGCGTCTTTCACGCGGTAAATCCGGTCGTCGCTCACTTTCTCCAGGCGCTCCATGATGTCGTCCGTGCGGAGCCATTCTTTTTTGTCGGCGCCGAGGCCGGTGCGGTTATTTTCCTGGCTCTGACAGGCTTTTTGCAGGGCCTCGTTGAAAGAGCGCCCGATGGCCATCACTTCACCCACCGATTTCATTTGCAATCCGAGCCGGTGATCGGCGCCGTGGAACTTGTCGAAATTCCAGCGCGGCATTTTGACGATCACATAATCCAGCGTCGGTTCAAAGTATGCCGAAGTGGTTTTGGTGATCTGGTTTTTCAGTTCATCCAGGGTGTATCCGATGGCTAATTTGGCGGCAATTTTGGCAATCGGATATCCGGTCGCTTTGGATGCCAGCGCCGAAGAGCGCGACACCCGCGGATTGACTTCGATCGCTATAAATTTTTCATTTTCAGGATTTTGAGCAAACTGCACGTTGCAGCCGCCGGCAAAATTGCCCAGGGAGCGCATGATGAGGATCGCCTGGTTGCGCATGTCCTGGTAGGCGGTGTCAGATAAAGTCATCGCAGGCGCTACGGTGATGCTGTCGCCGGTATGGATACCCATCGGATCGACGTTTTCGACGGTACAGATGATGACGACGTTGTCTAATTGATCGCGCAGTAATTCCAGTTCAAACTCCTTCCAGCCAAGCACCGCTTTTTCCACCAGCACTTCGTGGGTGGGCGAGGCGTTCAGGCCGTTTTTGAGTGCTTCATCGAATTCTTCTTCTTTCATACAAAAACCGCCTCCTGTGCCGCCCAGGGTATAGGAAGGGCGGATAACTAACGGAAAACCAATTTTTTGAGCCGCTTCTTTACCCTCTAAGTATGAGTTGGCGATAAAGGATGGGGCCACGGAAAGGCCGAGGTCGACCACGAGTTTTTTGAATGCTTCGCGGTTTTCGGTGGTTTCTATGGCAGCAGTATCCACACCGATCATACGGCAATTGTATTGTTCCCATATCCCCATTTTTTCACACTCGATGGCGAGGTTGAGCGCCGTCTGGCCGCCCATGGTAGGCAGCACGGCATCCAGTGTCGGCAAATCGGGGTCTTCCTGGTGTTTTTTCAAAATCGCCTCGATACTTTCGGGAGTAAGCGGATGCAGGTAAATATAATCAGCCGTCACAGGGTCGGTCATGATCGTGGCCGGATTCGAGTTGATCAGCGCGACCTTTATACCTTCTTCGCGCAGGGAACGGCTGGCCTGGGAGCCGGCATAATCGAATTCGCAGGCCTGGCCGATGATGATAGGGCCGGAGCCAATGATGAGAATGGATTGTATGGATGTATCGCGTGGCATAATCGGACTATGTGTATTGTGTTTGGTGCTTGGTGTTTGGGACACTTCGCTCCTGCGTATTGTTGATAGTGAATGGCAGTTTCAGAAAAAGACATTAAAAAAATACCGGAAACAAGTCAAAATGACTTGTTTCCGGTATTTCCGAATCTGAAAAATGTAGAAAGTGGTATTTTCATTTCGGGATGCAAAGGTAGAAAAGCATTGGGTAAAAAATGGAGAAGTGGTTAGATTTTAAGAGAAAAAGTGCAGAGCCCGTCCGGTGTCAGCGTAAAAAGGATCGCTGGAGTACACATGCAAATAAATTATCTCCATAGAAAATTTTACAATATGGTATTTGAGTTAAAAAAAATTTGCAAAAATGGTATTGTTTATTAGAAATGATTGCATATTTTTGTGTTTTAAAAAACATTCCCCTGTAAAATGAAAACGAATAAACCCTCCGCCGCTTTTAGCGAACCTCTGGACACTTTCAGAAATTCCATACAGGATAACGCCCGGGAAATTTCTACCTGGCTGCGCAATGTTTTTAAAGTGCAGGACAAGGATGTCATCGAAGATTCCGCAAAAACCTTCCGGTGGCATTTGAAGGAAATACTACTGTGCGTATTGCTTGCCTTTCTCTTTGCCAAGGTCGACAAGGTGCAGCACTTTTTTACTTCATTTGCCATAGACATCAAAGAGGACAAATATTCGTTCGGCGAATTCTTATGGGCTTTTTGTTCAAACGGCATGGTTGTCCTTTGGCTTTCCTATGTTTTCTGGCATAAGCCGAAACGTTTAAGGGGCTGGATCAAAAATCTCATCGGAGATCGGCGCGACCGGAGTTACGAGACCTATTTCGGCCTTCCCAATGGCTTGTGGTGGGTAGCCGTAGTTGCTACTTTACCGGTGGTTTTGGTCAATGTAGCGCTTTCAATTTCCTTGCTGAAATATTATAACTACGAGATTAACAGTCCGGAAATATCGGTTTCCAAATTCATGTCCGAGCAATCCGCGTGGATATTTCTTGGGGTGGTGCTAGTGTTTTTAGTGGTCGGCTTGCTAACGAAGCCGCGCATGCGTAAAAACATTTCCCTGGAACGGCTGATTCAAATATTCTGGCGGCAAATGGCAGTTTTTTTGTTTTCGCTACTGGTGTTCATCGTCCTGTTCCATTATTATCACTTATACAAAGAAACTTTCCTTCGCTATATCGTACTCGGAGCGTTTGTTTTCATTCCTACGCTTCTATTAACGCATCTATGGCATGCCGCCAGCCAGTGTCTGTATAAAGAAGCCAAAACAGGCGATGATACTTTACAGGCGTCAGGAAAACGCAGGTCGAAAAAGATGGATGCATATTTCGATGTGTTCCGATATATCTCCTACGGATTGAGCATTTGTTTTTTTGCCATGCTCAATCAGAAATACTTCACCAGCAATGAATGGTTTTCCCTCATTGCAGGCCCGGTTGCAGTATTGCTGTTTGTGTTTATTTTTTATTACCAGCTCTGGGATCTGATCCTGCATAATGTTACTACTATCAGGAGAAATACCGCTTTTATTTTCGTGTTGTTTTCTGTGATGTTTTTGGGAAGACGAGAGCATTTCCGGTTGAAATACAATGGCGAGACACCGGGCCCCAGCCTGACAAGAACAGATATGAATACGTTTTTTGCGTTGTGGGCTTACGATCGTTTTCAAAAGGATTCTTTGCCCAGGGACAGTACTCCCGTATTTTACCTGGTAGCAGCCGAAGGGGGTGGCTCACGGTCCGGCGCCTGGACCTCGGCCGTCCTTACGGAACTGGATGCCCAGTCGAAAGGAGCCTTCAAAAGGAACTGCTTTGCCATCAGTTCTGTATCGGGTGGAACAATTGGCTCGGCAGTCACCTTGGCGCTTTGGGACAATGCCCTCCGATACGGAATGACCGATAGTTTATACAAGCCAACTTCTGCGGACAATCAACGTTCCAACCGAACCGATGCCCTCTATATTCAGGGAATATTTGGTAGAAATTACATTTCCACGGCCATTGCAGGCATATTTTTTTACGATTTCTGGCAAAGTGCGCCCCTGATCAACCTCTTCTATACCAGCAATTACAGCAGAACCGACCGTCATCAGGATGAAGAAAGCGATGCCGTTTCCAAAGGGCTTTCCAAAATAATCGGCAAAAATGCCAATGACTTCGAACGCTACTTTAAACATACCAGTTTCCTCCGCCTTAATTACGAACAATCGGAACGTGCGTCAATTCCTCAGCTCAATCTAGATCTGCCGCTATTTTTTCCTAATACCACCAGGGTGGAAGACGGACGGAGGGGTATTCTCAGCCCTGTTGAAATGGGCGGAATGAGCAGCAGTGAGTACGAGCGTAATCCGTTTACCGCAGCGGTAGACGTAATCGGCATAGCCGCTAAGGAAAATCCTTACCGTTCGCTGAGCATCTCGGAAGCGGCCGGATTGAGCCAACTGTTTCCCTATGTCAATTCGAACGTAAAAGTAAGCGACAAAGCGGGCAGGTTTATGGATGGTGGCGCCTACGAAAACATGGGGCTTAACACCCTTTATGAGATCAGGGAGGCGATATCGAATGTTTGTTTAAGAGGTTGTGAAGAAAGGGATACGTTGAGGCTGCAAAAAGTAATACAGGCAGACGCGGCAACCGCCCGGGCCTTTGATGAATATCTCAGCAGGGTGAAATTCAAATTGGTGTTGATATACAATATCGACAACCACAGTCATGAAGACATTGTTCAAAACAATTCTCCCAAGCAATGGCTCGACCCCCTTACCACGCTGCTCAAAACGCCTTTCAGCGGACATACCGATCATATTTATCATAAAATAAAACGGCAATACGGGTCCCTTAAAAACAATGACGTTATCGAGTTTCCTTTAATTGACAGAAACAATAGCGCTGTATACCAGGAAAATATCGTTATGTCGCGTTGGCTGAGTAAATACGAGATGAAACATATTTTAGAGAGATCTGACACACTGGTAACAGAAAAGTATCACAAATTAATGTTTCACATACCCCCCTTCTAATTGCGTCCAATATTCTTTTACCATTTTATCCCAGCCGAAATGATCGAGCGTGTACCGTTTGGCCGCGTCTCTTTGTGCTGAAAAAACCACCGGATTTTCCAGAAGTGTATTCAGCGCCGAAGCCCAGGCCTCCGCATCGCCGGGGGGCAGCAACACACCGTTTTTACCATCGTGAATGGCCTCCGTGATACCGTCTACCCGAGAAGCGAATACCGCAGCGCCGCACAGACAGGCTTCCAGGCACACTAGCCCGAAGCCCTCCATGTCGCCTTCGATGGGGATGTTCGGCATAACAAATGCATCCGCGGCGGCTAAAATTTGCCGGATGTCTTCAAAAGGAAGTTTGCCGAGGTGCCGGACTTTATCGCGCAGTTCCGGGCGTTCGAGCAGCAACCGGATCGTCGCTTCATCCGTCGGGAATCCTGCAAAAAGAGCGATCTGATTGCGCAAAAAAGCAGGTAAATACCTTAAAAATATTTCAAACCCGCCGGGCTGCCGCCGGAAAGGCCCGATCATTAGAAAAACAACATTGCCCTTCAGTTTCGGTACCACTTGTTGAATAAACCAGGAAAATCCCTTGCGGCGCACCGAACGGCCCATAGCGACCAGGATGTGGCGACCCTGCACGTCGAGGCCGTATTTTTCCGTCATAAACTGTTGAAAATCAGGGCGTTTTTCGA
>JAYSZC010000854.1:0-3037 GCA_043738235.1 Lewinellaceae bacterium
CGCCCGGCGTGGTTCAGGTTGTTTACAAAAGGGTGCATTTCAAAGGTAGCGCATCCGTCCGAGTGGCGACATGGTAAAGCTGCCGGGCGCATTACCTTCGCGCCATGTTTGACAACATTCGGAGGTTCTCTTTCCCTTTAGTGTGCATTGCCGCTGCGCTTTTGACGATCTGGCTGGGGTACTTTGCCCAAAGGTCCCATTTCGGGTCGTTCCTGCTCGTGTTCGGCGTTTTTTTTGCGCTGTACCTGTGGGTTGTTTTTGCCCAAAAAGACAGCACAAAAGACCAACGCCGCTACCTCTGGCTGGGTGTGGGCTTGCGGGCGCTCCTGCTGTTCAGCATCCCCCATTTTTCCGACGATTTTTACCGCTTTCTCTGGGATGGCCGATTGACAGTTGCCGGTTGGCACCCGTTCATACATCCGCCTGTTTACTTTATGGAAAATCAGATTTTTCCAAAAGGTATTACCCCGGAATTATACGGCCTGCTCAATTCGCCTCAATATTTTACGGTGTACCCGCCCCTTTGTCAGGCAGTATTTGCAGCGGCGGCCTGGATAGCGCCCGATCATATCGGAGCCGAAGTGGGCATACTCAAATTATTCCTGCTGTTGTGTGAAGCGGGCACTTTGTACCTGTTGTCGAAGGCGCGTTTTGCGCCCGGATACGCCGTGGCGGCCTACGCACTCAATCCCTTGCTGATCCTGGAAATCACCGGCAACGGCCATTTTGAGGGCGCTATGATCTTTTTTCTGATCGCGGGTTTAGTCGCCCTGCAAAAGGAGCGCCTGCGCCTCGCAGCGGTTTGCTGGGCATTCGCGACGGCTGCCAAGATGCTGCCACTGCTGTTTTTACCTGTTATCTGGCGCTGGTTAGGCTGGCGTAAAGGTTTGATATTCAACCTGGTATTTGGAGCGACTTGCCTGGTTTTATTCGCGCCGCTGCTGAGCGTACTGCCCAATATTTTGCAGAGCCTCGATTTGTATTTCCGACAATTTCAGTTCAATGCCAGTGTGTATTACCTGTTGCGGGAATGGGGTTTCGCTTTGCAGGGTTACGATACGGGCGAGTGGTTGGGGCCTCGGCTGGGCGCTGCCACTTTCGTGGGCGCTTTGGTGATTGCCTGGGCATGGCCGCTGCGCAACAACCGGGACATCGTTTCCCTAGCCGGAGCCATGCTTTTTACGCTGTTGTTATACCTGAGTCTTTCGGCCACGGTGCATCCCTGGTACCTGACCGTTCCGATGGCGATTTCGACACTCACCCGCCGGTGGTTTGCCATTGTGTGGTCGGGGCTGGCAGCGCTTTCCTACAGCCATTACGCGGACGGGCGGTTTCAGGAAAATTTTGTCCTGATTGCGGTGGAATACGTGGTTTTATGGGGATTTATAGTTTGGGAAATTATTCCTTCCCGCCATCTCCCACGAAATAATCTTCCTTGTTTTTAAAAAGAATATTGAAGGTCGTCATACTTCCGTAGCAGCGGGTGATATACTGCTGGAGGTTGACTTTATCTTCGTCGTCGAGTTTTTTCGAGGCATTGATCTGCTGTTCGAGTACCCGCAGGCGGTCGCGCATCATCACGATTTTATGGAAAAAGGCGTCGATCGGCACCTCTTTCGGTTGAACGCCGTCGGCCTGCAATACCATTTTGCCGTTTTTCCAGCGGTCGCCGAGCGGCACCGTTTCGAGACTCACCGCCGCCCAGGCGCGCAGGATACGCACCAGCGATTCTTCCGCTTCGGTAAAGGAAACCGACTCGTCAGCGGGTACGTGTTCGATGATCTGCCAGTTGGCGTAGTCTTTACCAACCATTTTGATGCCGAACTGGGTGTAACAAACTTCATAAGCAGCCACGTGCAGGCGTATCACCACACCGTCGCCAAATGCGGGATGTTTGACCCGCGAACCGATACCAAGTAATTGTTGCATGATGTGTTTCTTGTGTTTTGGTATTTTTGTGTTTTTGCCGTGGGGTTGTTTCAAAAGGATCAGACTGAAAAAGAACCAAATTTTATTTTTTATCGAGTGCTAAACTTTCCAGGTTTTAAAACCTGGAAAGTTTCTGGTAGCGAAAACGAAATAAAAATTTGTACTATTGTTAAATCCGCTTTGATTTTCTGAGAATGCACCGATAAGAAAGTGCGGGGTCGTAAGACCCGCGCACGGCGGTAATGCCTGGCTTGCTATGGACAAAAGCCATTGATTATCATCAATTCCTGAGCAAAATCCGTGTCTAATCCCTCCAATCCGTGTGCCATTTTAATCCAATTTTCTAATCAAGCGCATCGTCGCCACTACCATAAACAACGACAGCAATGCCACAAACCAGGGCACTTGTACATCCTGTTCGAGGTCGACCACCGAATTGTTATCGCCGACAGCGTATTGCGCCATGACCTGAATGCCGTTGTTGAAAAAATGCGCGATGACGGGTACCCAGAAATTGCGCGTTTGCCAGTACAGCCAGCCCAAGAGAAAACCCAGCAGCAGGCGGGGCAAAAAACCTTCAAACTGAAAATGGAAAAAACTGAAAACCGCCGCTGAAACCGCCAGCGCCCACCAGGGATTGGCAATGCGGCGCATGAGTTGCTGCTGCACCACGCCCCGGAAAACAAGCTCCTCTCCGATGGCCGGCAACAAGGCAATGAGTGCCATATTGCCCAGAAATTCGCCAAAATGATTCATGCGCAGCAGGCTCTTGATGGCTTCATTGGCTTGCGCTTCCATGTCGTGGAATTCGGCAGGAAGGGGCAGCATTTTATTCACCTGGAATGAATACAGCACTAAAGGCACCGAAACCAGCAACAACAGGATGCCTAAGCCCGCCTGGGGCCAAGAGGGTAATTGGCGGGAACGCAGGTAATCAGCCCAGCCCGGAACGGGTTTGGTGATGCCCCGGTAAAAGAGCCAGACCGTCAGGAAACCGGCCACACAAAATACCGAAAAATGCCGCAGTCCGAGTAAAAAACGCATTTTCCAGCGTTCCGATTCCGTTGCATCGGCGTTGAGCAAGCCCGTCATCAGGCCTTCATCCCAG
>JAYSZC010000855.1:0-1236 GCA_043738235.1 Lewinellaceae bacterium
CATCAGCATCGTCGAAGGCGCCTACGCGGGTGTAGCCATCGGGCATAAACTGGAACCGGTTATTGCACTGGTACCGGCCTTTGCGCCGTACACGGAACAAATTTCCATTTCCATCGTCGTTACCCTGATTACTTATTTTTCACTCATTATTGGAGAACTGGCGCCCAAATACATTGCTATTCAATATGCTGAAACGCTGGCGATCGCCTGTGCGCCGGTGATGCTTTTTATTACCAAAATAACCGGCCCGATCTCTACTTTTTTAAGTTGGTCCACCAAAATGTTTATGCGTTTGTTGTTCATCAAACCCAATGAGCAGCAAAGCATTTCGGAAGATGAAATCAAACTGATGGTCAAAATGGCGAATCAGCAGGGGGTGCTGGAACAAAAAGAAAGCGAGTTTATTCAAAATATACTGCGTTTTGCCGACCGCGACGCGTATACCGTGATGACACACCGGAATAGCATCGAATGGCTGGATATTAACGCCGAAAAAGGCGAAAATGAGCGGATCATCCGGGAAAGCGGTTACACCAAATTTTTAGTCTGCGAAGATTCTGTTGAAAACATCCTTGGAGTTATCAAATTGCGCGACTACTTCGACAATTGTGATAAACCGGGTTTTAACCTGCGTGAAATCCTGACCCAGCCGCTGTTCATCCCGGAAACAATGAACGCGCTGAAAATCCTGGAACGTTTCCGGAAAGAACGCAATTATTTCGCCGTGGTGGTGGACGAATACGGCTCTACGCAGGGCATTATTACCCTGCATGACCTCACGGAGAATATTTTCGGCGCCCTGCCCGATATGGGCGACATCGAGGAACCTGCCATCATCGTTCGCGAAGACGGCAGCCTCCTCGTCGACGGTATGATCCCGATCGATGAATTCCGCGAAACGATCAGCCTGAAAGAATTTGATTACGAAGATGCAGATTACTCGACGCTGGCCGGTTTTATCCTGTACAAACTGAGCGAAGTGCCCAAAGCCGGCGATTTCATGGAGACGGAAGGCCACCGCTTTGAAATTGTGGATATGGATAAGAGTAAAATCGATAAAGTATTGGTGTCGAAGGTACTTGTGGGGGAGAAAGAAGAAGCGGAACATTAAGGGAAAAGGCAAAATATCAAAGGGCAACATGAGTCATCCCTTTTACTTAATTTGCCGATATTTCGCCCTTGAATTTCATCCGATGAGGGTTTATGAGGTTTATAAGGTTGATGAGGTTGATATAC
>JAYSZC010000856.1:0-3035 GCA_043738235.1 Lewinellaceae bacterium
AGCCGAATTCCGGCTCGGGGCTTTCTATTTTCCCCAGCCAGGTCTCCAGGTCGCGTTTGCGCAGCACGCCGCCTTCACCACCTGCCCGCAGGGCTTCGATCCAGCGGGCTGCAAAAAGCGACTGACCGGGTGTTTTGGCGTCTTTGCTGCCGGAGCAGAGGTACAGCCGGGTTTTGTACTGCAAATACCCGTTTACCTTTTTTGCGCAATCGGGTTCCTCTTTATAATCGGGGCCGCCGGGAGCGCCTTTTTCATTCGGGATACCGAATGCGCCGGAATGGCAGGCATCGAGGGCCAGCAGAATGTGTTGGCATTTGCTGCGGGCCAGGTCGGTACCGAGGTCGTCGTAACTGTACCAGGAATCGCCGTACCGGTCGCCGATTTTGCCGTCGCGGGCCACGAGAAAGCCCCGGTCGAGGTCGGCATCGTAATGCCCGTGCATGGAGAAAAAGTACAACACCTGGTCGCCAGGGTTGTACACGCGGTCGTTATACGTGCGTATTTTTTCCCGGATTTGTTCTTTGGTGGGGTTGCGCACGAATTCACAGTCGAAGCCGTAGTTGCTGTCCAGTTCGTCGGCGATTTTTTCGCATTCGGTTTTGGTGTCGGGCAGGCCGGGCCAGCGACGGTCGTCGTAGTCGGTGACGTAGAAAAAGACGGCGTAGTCTTTTCCGGTGCGCGGGGGAGCAGGTGCGTCATGTGCGCCGAAGAGCGGGAGGAAGAGGGATATGAGGAGAAGGAAGGGTGGTTTCATTGCTGAAGATGGGTTTGGGTTTGATGTTTATAATTTAACCGGGTCTTATGAGACACCCTCTTACTACTCCTTCTTAAAAAACGCCCCCACAATCTGCCCCACATATCCGCCGAGCAGACTTTCCACCAGTGCCAGCCCCGTATTCATTTCAACAAAGGAAAAATTGCTTTTGGCTTTTTGTTCGATGCAATACAGGAGCGCGAGGGCATACACCGGGAATACCCAGAATGCGATGCGCACCAGCGGCCCCGACACGAACCGGTGTTTCGGTACGCCTTCGCGCTGCGCCCGGATGTAGTCGCTGAGGATCACCGAACCGTAGGCCGCGAGGGCCGGCGCCAGCAGTCCGAGCGCGGCCATAAATTCTCCTTTGTCAAAACCGCCGGTGCTCCAGTGGTACCAGAGCCGACCGATCACGACAAATTTGGTGAGCAGCAACAGCCACAGGATGCGGTTTTTGAAGCGCCCTTCGTCGAGCATTTTTTTGGCAGCGCCGGGCGTGGCTACATCGGGCAATTGATCGAGCCAGTCGCTGAGCCCCTGCGCAAGTCGGGCATGGGCGCGTGAAAATTCATCAAAAGAAATCTGTCCGCTCGCCCATTGGCGGCGGTGTTCTTCCAGGCTGGCGGAAAGCGTAGTCAGTCCGTTCACGGCTTCGGCAGCGCCGCTTTGGGTGGCGTATTCGAGTGCCGCGCCGACGGCTTCGGGCAGTTCACCGGCAGCGATACGGGCGCGGATGTCTTTTTTGGTGGGTAGCATGGGTGGTTATCAGTTATCCGTTATCGGTTATCCGGTTCGGCATGGTGCGTGGAGGTCAGTATTTATTGATTATTTCGGCTAAGTAATTGGTTATCGGTTATCAGTTGCCGTTCGGCATAAGGGAGTTGGTATCAGCATTACCTCTCCTCTCAGCCTGAAAACCGATAACTGATAACTAATAACTGATAACGAAACTCACCGGAATTCCCGCTCCAGATCCGTTTTGAATTTTTTAATAAAATCCTCCAGATAATCCGCAAAATCAGGTTCCATATTCATCCAGCCGTTTTTGCGGGGTTTGTAAACGCCGGAGCCGATTTTGCCCAAAATATTGCAGCGGAGTTTGTTTTCATCGGGCAAAAACTCGATGTCAAATTCGAGTCGTTCGCGCCGGGTGTCGTTGCAAGTGCCGCCAACGGCCATTACCAGGTCGCACCAAAGCGAGCGTTTTTCATCCGTCAGAACCACCTGGCATAGGTCGCTGACGGTGAATTTCAGCCGGGCGCCGGAGCGTTCTATATCCGTCACTTTGGGATAGCGCTCCGGGCAGGTGGGTTGTTCCCAGCGATATGCAAAAGCGATGGTTTTGTCAAAAATCTCTGCAGAAGTCAACGTTTTTTTGACTTCTACACTTTTACCCTTGACCATTTTTTTTAGTACAATCGGTTTGACGGACACATCGACGGGCGTGGATTTGCAGGGATTCAGGCGGGCATCCAACTGGAGCATGTTGTTTTCTTCCCAGATGCCTACATAAAAGCACTGGTTGTGGCTGCCATCCGGATCGGGCACATACACCTGGACATTTCCCTGAACAGGCGGAATTTCCATTTTATGGACAAACACGCGGAATAGTTCCGATTCGAGCGATTGCCCGTTGGAAATGGTGGAAAAATCGCGCCGCAATTGATTCCACATGCCGACGGCCGAATCCGGGTGATGCGTCCGTACGTTCAGGATAAGTTCCAGTTCCGTATCGTGTTTTTTCAAACGCACTAATTCGACCGCAAGGGTTTTGCCGAGGTTGGTCTGTTGCAACCATCGGTTGTACTCCGCTGCTTTTTTCTGAAAAAACCGGTAGTCCTCGATTGAAAAACTGTCCTTTTCCTGCGCAGAAATCTGGAGACTGCATGCCATGCATACTGTGATCAAAAGCGATGTAACAATGGTTTTCATGTTTGTAGAGCCTTGGTTGGAGGTTTAAATATGGTGAAGTAATTAAAAGGGGAAAAGCAAAAGGCAAATATAACGTACACACACATGCCCTTGCCCTTTGCCTTTTGCTATTTTTTCCTTTATTTATACTTGTTTAAGCCATGTTTTGCTGAGCTCAGGCGACGGTGGTACAGGCAGGAGCAAGCAAGCGAGCAGGCGGGATGTATGGCGCATGGATATAGGTTTTTCTTTTTTAAGTAATCAAGCAAAATTACAGCACTTTCTAATGTAAGACATTTACGAGAGGCTTCGCATCCGGAACCGGCTAACAAAAGGGGCAGCGCCCCGATGATATTTGTAGAATGAA
>JAYSZC010000857.1:0-7737 GCA_043738235.1 Lewinellaceae bacterium
TGCTTGAGTATCAACACTGATAACCAATAACTAATAACGGATAACTACTTATCATGTACGAGCTAAAGAAAACAGCCTTCGGTAAATTTACCCGCTACGAATTACACCACCCCTTGACAGGAAACGCTTTCAGTATTGTCCCGGATCGCGGCGCCAACGTGCTGAATATCGTTTTTGGCAAACAGAACATCCTCGATGGCTACGAAACGCCCGAAGAACTGGAGGCCGCCAAATGGGGTAAAAGTGTGTTGCTGTTCCCATTCCCCAACCGCCTGGACAGGGGGAGTTACGAATGGTTGGGCAAACAATATGAATTCCCCCTCAACAATGCCGCGACTGAAAACGCTATCCACGGGTTCGTCCGCGACGAAGCTTTTGAGGTCGAATATGTTTTTCTGGCCAAAGACCACGCCAGTATCCTGTGCAGCTACAACTACCGCGGCGACCGCCCGTACTACCCTTTCCCTTTTTCGCTGGAAGTAGAATTTATGATCCATGACAACGGCACATTTACACTGGAAATGGCTGTTCACAACCTGCACGACCAGCCTATCCCCGTCGGTTTTGGCTGGCATCCCTATTTCCGGCTGACCGATAAAGCTGATAAACACCGTATGAAGTTGCCGCCCTGCGAACTGGTTGCCATCAATGACCGGATGATCCCAACGGGCAACCGCTCCGTTTTCCTGGATTTTCAGAAAAAAACATCGGTGGGCGAGACTTTTTTGGACAATTGTTTTTTTAACAGCCGCGTATCCGGTACCGCCCGTATGACGCTGGAAGGCGACGACCGCTTGTTGCATGTCTCGGCCGGCATCCGGCAATTCCCGTTTTTCCAGGTATTCACACCGCCGCACCGCGAAAGCATCGCGCTGGAACCCATGACCTGCAACGTGAATGCTTTTAACAACGGACAAGGGCTGGTGTCGCTGGAGCCTGACCGGGAATGGAAAGGGCGAATGGAAATTAAAGTAGAAGAGAGGCGGTAAACCGCGCAATGCGTAGATTTTACCACAAAGGTTTATTTACCTATGTGGTAAAAACCTATGCGATAAAAAAAATCCCGAATTCTTCACAAAGGAAAAATTCGGGATATTACTCATTTCAATTTAAGAAGCATCTTTATAAGTGGTTTTGAACGAGTGTTGATACTAACTTGGTGATAACCACTGCTTTCTCAACTCTTTACCCGCCGAAGCCTTTTTTAGGCGTAGGAGGGTTTCAACATGCTCAACCTCTCAACTTTCAGTTACTGAACATCCCAGAATACACGCTCGTTCAAACCCGATTTCTGGGCAGGAGCGTTGGCATTCAGGTCAATTTCAGACTGCGGATAGTACAGCGAACGCGGCAGTTCAGGCACCAAAGCGTTTGGCGGAATCGTAATGAGCGGATAGCCCGTACGACGCAAATCGGTCCAAGGTTCCATGATAACACCATAGTTGGCGATGAACTTTTCTTCGATGATCGCGCGCACTTTTTCAGCTTCGGTTCCAGCCAGCGTACCATTGGCAGTGATATATGCATCAATTTGTGCAGTAGGAACACCGGCAGCAGCCATAGATGCGCGGATACCAGCCTGGTAAAATGCCTGTGCATCGCCGGGAGCGCCGTAAACGGCCGCTTCTGCGCGGATGAAGTTGTATTCTGCAAACGTCAGCATACGAATAGGCGCCGTACCATTGTAGGTATATGCCGTATTTGTAATGGAGCCGTCAGCAGCCGGTACTACAGCAGTTGCATTCGTCGTATCACCACGCAGGTAAGTGTGCAAACGCGAATATTTAAACGAAGGAGCATCACCCGCTTTTGCACCCGTGAAGGTGGCTGTTTCAGCCGGGCGGGTGAACGGGAAAGCAGTGAAATAACGTTGGCGACGCGGGTCGTTTCGTACATTCATCAGATTTACCAGGGTAGCATTCGGGAAAAACTGATTTGCGCGGTCCAACTCAAACTGGTGGATCGGATTCTGACGGCGGGCTTCATTAATAAAACCCATTTGGAAGTTATCCGCATTGCTTTCCATAAATACGCCGGAACCTACCAGGGCAGCAATTTTCTGTACCGTACCTGCTTTATCCTTTTTGCTTTGGTGAATCAGCATACGCAGTTTCAGCGTATTGGCTAATTTTTCCCAACGCGGCTTGGAAGCAGAAAACGCTCCAGTAAAAATAGTAGAATTGGCGCCAGGTGATTTGACCGATGTCGCTGCATTCAGGTCGGCAATGGCCTCCGTCAGCAAACGATCCAAAGCGCCATAGATAGCCTCGCCGTCATCAAATGCAGGCGCAGTATTTTCCGTAAACAACAGGGCTTGTGTGTAAGGCGCTTTGCCCCAGGCATCTACGATCAGTTGGAACGTATAGGCTTTCAGGATTTTGGCGACCCCGGCATAGTGGGGGCTGTTTTCGGCAGCTGCCTTTTGAATGACGAGTTCCAGGTCGCTCAGGGTAGTAGAATATAACAGGTTCCACACGTTGTTCAGGTCGGAGCCTTGAATATTGTAGCGCTCGTATTCCTGGTTTTGTGTAGTAGCGCCCTGTCCCTGTCCGGCGAATTGCTGTGCCAACAGCGAGCTGTAGCGGTGCAGGTCGGAACCGGAGAAAAAGCCCACAGAAACCGTGGAAGAAGTGAACAATTGCTCGATCGGAGCATCCAACACGTTGTTGGGGCTAACGTTCACGTCGAGAAAATCCTTGCAAGAAGCGAGCAAAGAAATCCCCATCACCAGAACGCTGTATTTGAAGAATTTATTCAGTTGCATAAATCCCAGATTTATTTTAAGTGATTGAAAAATTTCAGTCAGTAGATGATTCTACTGCATTGAATTAAAGTGTAACACGCAAGCTGGCGCCATAAGAGCGCTGTTGAGGTAACGCATTGAATTCCAGGCCTTGCGCATTACTGATCCCCAAAGCGTTTTGCTCCGGATCTAAGTGCGGGTAATTGGGTGCGTTCAGGAACAGGTTACGGCCGAATACGCTGATTTCCAAAGCGCCGAAGGGGCTTTTATCCAGCATTTTTCTGGGCAGGTTGTACGTCAGGGAAGCCTCGCGGATACGGAACCAGGAAATGTCGTAGATAAATCCTTCTGCGGCCACGTGTTTACCCGCATTACCCCAGTATTGCTCCGCGGTTAACCGCTTTTCCACATCACCGCCGTTTACCTGGCCTGCATTCGGGCCTGCTTCGAAGATACCTTCAAATTTGTAAGGCGTAGCCACTGTACCATCTTCATTAAAACGATTGAATTCAGCCGTTTCCGCTGCCACGCCATTGCGCTGTAAGTCGGCTAAGTTACGGGAATACTGGCTGCCGCCTTTGCGGATATCCAGCAATGCGCTCAATGTAAATGCTTTGTAATTGATCGTATTGCTAACGCCCAATGACCAGTTCGGATTCGGGTTACCGATCTTGGCTACGTTAGCAGTTGGCTGCGGGAAACCGTTTGCATTCAGCAACAAATTGCCGTTTGCATCGCGCTTGTACTGATTACCGTACAGTTGACCGTATTCATCGCCTTCTACTAAGCGTACGTTCGGCGTTACGAAACCGCCGAGGAAAATGTTTTGTACGCCCGGAGCCAGGTCCTGAACCACTGATTTAAATTGTGTAAAATTAAAAGTCGTAGACCAGCTTCCGCTTTTCGTTTTAATCGGCGTAATCGTTATACCTGCTTCCCAACCTTTTGTTTCCAGGCTGCCTGCATTCAACACCACAGAAGAAATACCCGCTGCCGAAGAGTTAGGGACATCCAGAATTACACCGGTAGATTTAGTCTGGTAGCGGGTTAATTCGATACTGAGGCGATCTTTCACGACGGAAAGATCGAGACCAACTTCTGCGCTGGTGGAAAATTCAGGTTCCAACAAAGGGTTACCTGCTCCATTGCTCAGGGAAAATCCAGGCAAGCTGTTGAATGGGAACTGTATCAACGGGCCAAAGCCATCCGCTACACCGGCAGTTACGAAATAAGAATCAGTTGAATAACGCGCACTGGCTTTACCCGTCCGACCGTAGTTCGCGCGGATTTTAGCCAGGCGCACCCAGTCGGATTTCAAAGAAGGGAACGCTTCTGTCAGATTCAAGGTACCGGCAACAGAATAGTACAGGTAGGAGTTATTGCCTTTCCGCAGCGTAGAATTCCAGTCATTCCGAACCGCGAGGTCGATCGTTGCAAAATTGCGGTAAACAGTGGTCACGTTAGCAAACGCACCGATAATACGGCCCTGGCTGATACCAAATCCAGGCACGTACGTAGTAGTGTTGGCATCCAGATCGCGAAAATCGCGTACGGTAAGACCACGACCGATAACTGTTGAACCTGTGCTCTTATCATCCACCACTTCATGGCCGAGAACGAAGGTCAGGTCGAGGTCTTTACCAATCTGGCGGTTACCAACCAAGGTGAGGTTGGAGTTCAGCAGGCGTGATAAATCACGGCCTTCCAGAATACCACCCGCGCCATTCGCGCTGGTGTTTGCGCCGCCACGCGCGCCGATCTGGTCATAACCACTGCGAACAAACGAGTAGTTATCAATACCCAAAGTGTAATTTGCAGTTAACCAGCTCAACAATTGGTAGCGCAGGTTGAAATTACCGAGGATGCGGTTGGTCAGGTCATTGAACAGATTTTGTTCGATGGTCCAGTACGGGTTGTCAACAACAGGATCGTAATTCAGCTGCGTACCGGTAGCTGTTTTGTAGGGCAGACCGCTTAAGTTATGGCTGCGTGGCAGGAACCAGCCACGGAACAGTGGGTTCGACAATTGGTTACCCTGTTGCGTACGATTTGATTTATTGTGCGAGTAATTGACGGAAATACCGGCGGTCAGTTTGCTGGTAATAGCCGAAGAAGCGTTAAAACCTAAATTGTAACGTTGCAGGCGATTGTTATCCAAAACGCCCTGATCGTCCAGATACCCCAAAGATAAACGATAGTTGGTTGCATCCTTGCTGCCCTGAAAAGCCAGGTTGTGCTGCATGTTGCTTCCGCGCTGGAATATGTCGCTTACATTATCAGGATAAGCAGTGAGTGCAACCGAGTCGTTCGGAGTAATCAATTTATTGCGGTAATCAGGCGGCAGAATAACATTTTGACCGGCAATACGTGGTCCCCAGGAAGAAATAGCCGTCGGGTTATAATTGCCTCCGGCACCCTGTCCGTAGGTATTCTGGTAATCCGGAAAGCGGTTCACCTCTTGGAAAGCGTAGTTGGCAGTGTAGGTAACCGAATTTTTAACCCCTGCTTTACCTTTTTTGGTCGTGATCAGTACCACGCCGCTGGCTGCGCGGGAGCCGTACAAGGCCGTAGCGGCAGCGCCTTTCAGTACGCTCAGGCTTTCGATGTCTTCCTGGTTCAGGTCGATTGCGCGATTAGAAAGCGCGGGACCGTTCTGGAGTGGCGTACCGCCACCGCCATTATCGATCGGCACACCATCCACTACAAAAAGTGGCTGGTTGCTACCTGTAAAGGTCGTAAAGCCCCGGATGATGATGCTCGAACCGGTAAAGGAACCGCCGGAACCGCTGACCCGAACACCCGGCGCTTTGGCAGCCAGTGCGTTCGTCACATTCGTTACGCGGCCAGTCGTCAATTCCTGACTACTGATTTCCGTCACGGCATAACCGAGATTCTCTTTGTTCTTTTTGATACCGAAAGCGGTAACAACTGTTTCCTGAAGGATCAAACCTTCTTTCATCACAATATCCACCGATTCGGTGGCGCCGACAGCAACTTCAGCTGTGGCAAAACCGGAATAGGTAGCAACGAGAATGGCGTCATCTTTTGACACATTTACTTTGTAGACACCGTTTACGTCGGAAACAGCACCGGAAGTGGTGCCTTTCACGAGAACAGTAGCGCCGATAAGCGGCTCTCCCTGTTCGTCAGTGACCTTACCGGTCACAGTGCGCTGAGCTAAGGCCAGCGTGGCGCTCATAAATAGCAGCGCCAGCCCAAGTAGGACTTTTTTCATAGAAAGAAATGGTTTGGTTAACGAATGAAAGTTGTGCGATTAAAAAAATAAAACGGTTGCAGGATCTGGCAATTAAGCAAGGTTAGAGAAGGAATGTCCGTCACAACGTTTTCAAAAAAATTAATGATTGGAGCGGCAAACTTAAATAAAATTTAACTTGTCGTATGCACCGTTTGCAAATTGATCCCGCCCTGTAAACCTTCTTTATTCAAAATATTACAAAAACTGGAAAAAAAGCGCTTTTCTTTGCCCTCTGTTCATAGAATCTGTTTTTCTTCGAAGATTTTGTCTGGAAAAAAATTCTGCACATTCGTAAAAATCATACAAAAAAACGCCCGCTCTTCCCTTGTATTTACTTGGTTTCGACATCGGTTCTTCTTCTATCAAAGCAGCGATCATAGAGGCTGCCACCGGCCAAATCATCGGCGCAGCTCAATATCCTGAACGGGAAATGGAGATTAAGGCGGCCCATCCCGACTGGGCCGAGCAGCACCCGGCTGCGTGGTGGGAGGCGGTCTGCCAGGCCGGCCGCAAAGTGTTGGACAAAACGCAGGTGGCCCCCGGCCAGATCGCAGCCATCGGAATCGCCTACCAGATGCACGGCCTGGTTGCACTCGATGCGCAGGGCGAGGTATTGCGCCCCTCGATTATCTGGTGCGATAGCCGCGCCGTGGCCATTGGCGACAAAGCTTTTCAGACCATTGGCGAACAGTACTGTCTGGAGCATTACCTCAACACGCCGGGCAACTTTACGGCTTCCAAACTGCGCTGGATCAGGGAAAACGAGCCGGATGTTTTCAAAAAAATTGATAAGATCATGCTGCCCGGCGATTATATCGCCTATCGCATGACCGGCGAGATTTGTTCGACGGTAACCGGCTTGTCAGAGGGCGTTTTTTGGGATTTTACTACAAACGGCCTCGCAAGAAAACTGCTGGATTATTATGAAATCCCGGAGTCGATGCTACCGCCTGTGCGGGGCGTATTTGAACAGCAGGGCCGGCTCCATGCCGCAGCAGCGTCCGCGCTGGGTCTCCCGGCCGGCATACCGGTCGGTTACCGGGCCGGCGACCAGCCCAACAACGCGCTTTCCTTAAATGTACTCCGCCCGGGCGAGGTGGCCGCCACCGGCGGCACTTCGGGGGTAGTGTATGCCGTTTCCGCGAAGCCTTTGCACGATCCGCAACAGCGGGTCAACGGTTTTGCACACGTCAATTACACGCCTGAAAATCCGCTCACAGGTATCCTGCTCTGCATCAACGGCTCGGGCAGCCAATACCGTTTTATTCGGCAAATCATCGGCGACAATACCCTCAGTTATCCCGACATGGAACAGGCCGCAAACAGCGTTCCCACCGGCTCAGACGGCGTAACGGTACTGCCATTCGGCAACGGCGCCGAACGGATGCTGGGCAACCGAACGCCCGGATCGCGGCTACTCGGCCTGCATTTCAACCGCCATGACAAAAGCCATATTTTCCGGGCTACCCTCGAAGGCATCGCTTTTGCCTTTGTGTACGGCATGGAAGCACTGCGCGACATGCATATTCCTGTCAAAATGCTGCGCGTCGGCAATGACAATTTGTTCCAATCCGCTATTTTTTCAAAAACCATCGCCACACTGGTCGATAGCGAAATAGAAATGCACGCTACCACCGGAGCCGTCGGCGCTGCCAAAGCCGCCGGTGTATCCGTGGGCATTTATAGCAGCGTGGAAGCGGCCATGCAGGGAGGAAGTGTCGTGCATCGCTACGAGCCT
>JAYSZC010000858.1:0-7730 GCA_043738235.1 Lewinellaceae bacterium
CACCACGCCCGGCGTCTCCGGCAATTCCTTCCAAAGGGTGTGACATTGCTGGAAATATGTTTTTGCTTTTTCAAGGTCCTTCTTTTGGTCGCGGTAGAATCTACCTAACTGTGAATAGGAAATGGCCAAACCGTTTTTGAAATCCGAATTGTCTGGGTGAGCGGCGCAAAGTATTTCACCAATTTGCGTATATTTTTCAAAAAAGAAAAAGCCTTTTTCTAAATTACCAGTGGTGATGTGGTAATTACCGATGCGATCACAAAGCAATCTTACAGAGTTGTCTGGTTCCGAAAATGCTGCCACAACCGCTTCTGCATACCTGGTAAAATGTAGCGCTTCTTCGTAACTGGCATTTAAGAAATGCCCGATTCCAGGTTGATAATTTAACTTTTCAATCAAAGTATTTATCAACACCTGACAGTCAGCGTGCAAGTCTTCTTTTTTACGCCGCGTCACCTCCTGCACCACCGGGCTGCCCCGATAAGTCACGGGGTGACTCCAAGTCACCCCGTGACTTAAGTTCGGTCGCCAAATTGAATATCTCTACCGGCAGTGGCGGCACCGGCGTTTACATTTTTGCTGTTTATGACGGAAATGGTGCTTTCCAACTCGGTCTCAAGAGCCGTAGCGTCGGCCAGGCTTGATGCCACCCCGATGCTTTGCTCGATTTCCCGCAACAAATCCAGCAATCCCGTCCGGATCTGGTTTTTGGTCAGACTCGCCTCGGCATAACTGACAGTGCCTTTGCGAATTTGTTTTCTGATGTCCTGAAATCCACACTACTGGACATTTTTTTCGAGTGCCCAGACTTTCCAAGTTTTAAAAACTTGGAAAGTCTATCTCCGCGAAAATGTCCAGTAGTATGCCTGAAATCGACCTGATTGCAAAATGGCTTCGTCTAATTTCGGACTATGTTCCAGCAAGCTGCGGAGTTGCAACAGCGCAGCCTCTAAGTCGTCGGCTGCGATCAGGTCCCGGATTTGGCGGAGAAGATGTTCGGTGTTCATGATTGTCACTGGCTTTGGAGCTGGAAGGTAGGGTTTTTTCCAAATAAGACCCTCACACGGCACTACATGGCGATTTGGCGAGCAACTCCCGGACACCACGCCCGGCGTCTCCGGCAGCTAAAGCAGCCGGTACAAAAAAAACATCCCGGCCCTCCCGCCAAGGGAAAACCGGGATGCTGTTCCACGCACAACTCATTGCCAATCTCTAACAGATGCCAAGATTTACCACCCCTCTCACTTCTCACTTCTCACTCTCTCACTTCTCACATCTAAGAAAACGCTGCTGCCACAATCTCCGCCTGTTCCTTCTCATGCGCTTTGGGGAAACCCGTAGCCGGTGAAGCGGCGGAGCGGCGGCTCACACAGCGCCAGCCGTATTCCGAATGGTTGGTGGCCAGATAACCCCAGGCGCCCATATTGTGCGGTTCTTCCTGCACCCAGAAAAGTTCTGCTTTGCCGTATTTTTTCAGCAAGGTTTCAAACTGCTTTTTCGGGAAAGGATAAATTTGTTCGAGGCGAATAATGGCCACATCCGTGCGTTTTTCATCCTGCTGGCGCTTGAGCAAATCGTAATACACTTTTCCGGAGCAAACCAGCACGCGTTTTACGTCTTTGGCTTTGACGGAAGTGTCGTCGAGTATTTCGCGGAAACGATTACCGCTTTCCAGTTCGCTGATCTCTCCGAGGTTGAAAGGCGCGCGCAACGCCGATTTGGGCGTCATTACGACTAAAGGTTTGCGAAAAGGCCGTACCAGTTGGCGGCGCAACAGGTGAAAAAAGTTGCTTGCCGAAGTGACATTGGCAATCGTCGCATTGTTTTCTGCGCAACCTTGCAGGAAACGTTCGAGGCGGGCGGAAGAGTGCTCGGGGCCTTGACCCTCGTAGCCGTGCGGCAACAACATGACCAAGCCGTTCATGCGGCTCCATTTGCTTTCTCCGGCAAAAATAAACTGGTCGATGATCGTGCCGGCGCCATTGGCAAAGTCGCCGAATTGCGCTTCCCAGAGCACCAGCGCATCGGGCGTAGCCAGGGCATAACCGTATTCAAAACCGAGCACGGCATATTCGGACAACAGCGAATTGTAAATGCGCATTTTCCCCTGCTTGTCGCTCAGACCGTCGAGGCGGTTCACTTCATGGTCATTGTTCGCATCGAAAATGCAGGCGTGGCGGTGGCTGAAAGTGCCGCGTTTCACATCCTGGCCGCTCATGCGCACGTCGCGTCCTTCGAGCAGGATGGTACCATAAGCTAAAAGTTCGCCCAGCGCCCAGTCGATTTTGCCGGTGCTGACCAATTGTTTTTTAGCGTCGTTGATTTTGGCAATTTGCGGAAGCGGCGTAAAACCTTCGGGGAACGTAAGCAGGTGGTTCAAAATCCGGTCGATGACGGGGCGCGGCACACCCGTATCGGGGCTTTCCTGAAAATCCTTGTCGTCGAAGGTTTTTTTCAGCGCTTTCCAGGCCAGTTCAGGTTCCTGGTACGTGTAGGGAAGCGGATTCTGGCGCACATTATCGAGCCGGGCCTGAAGGTCTGCCTTGAAAGCAGATTCCATGTTGCGGGCTAATTGCTCGTCCACATCGCCCCGCTTGATCAGCATGTCGCTGTAGATTTTGCGTGGATCTTCGTGTTTTTCGATGATTTTCCACAGGCCGGGTTGTGTGAAACGCGGTTCGTCGCTTTCATTGTGGCCGTTTTTGCGGTAGCACACCATGTCGACAAATACGTCGGAATTGAAACGCTGGCGGTATTCGGCGGCTAATTCGCTGGCATACACCACGGATTCGGGGTCGTCGCCATTGACGTGGAAAACGGGGGCCTGCACCACTTCCGCAACAGAACTACAATAGGTGGAAGAGCGGGCGTCGGCCCAGTCAGTGGTAAACCCGATTTGGTTGTTGATGACCAAATGCACCGTTCCGCCGGTATTGTAACCTGCCAGGCTCATCATCTGGATGACTTCGTACACGATACCCTGTCCTGCCACCGCAGCGTCGCCGTGGATCAGGATCGGGAGCACCCGGTCGTAGATGCCGCCGTACATCGTATCTAATTTAGCACGGCTGAACCCTTCCACCACCGGATTGACGGCTTCGAGGTGGCTGGGATTGGGCAATAACTTGACGTACAGGGATTTGCCGTTCAAGGCTTCCGTCTGGGATGAATAACCCTGGTGGTATTTTACGTCGCCGGAACCGAAACTCTGATCCGGGATGGATTTATCTTCAAACGCGTTGAAAATCTGGTCGTAGGTTTTGCCGACGATGTTGCAAAGCACGTTCAGGCGGCCCCGGTGGGCCATCCCGATCACCACTTCTTCCACGGGCGTGTCGCCTTCGGCAGATTTGTTAATCATGGCGTCGAGGGCCGGGATCGCCGCTTCACCGCCTTCGAGGCCAAAACGTTTTTGTCCGACGAATTTGGTGGCTAAAAATTGTTCGAAGCCCACGGCGCCGTTGAGTTTTTCGAGAATACGTTTCTTTTTTTCTACCGGGAAGCCGAAATCGGGCCGCATACTGCGGTTTTCGATTTGTTCGCGTAGCCACTGGCGTCTTTCCTTGTCAAAAACGTGCGTGCTCTCGAAACCGATATTGCCGCAATACAGCGCTTGCAGGCGCTCAATAATCTGGCGGAGTGTAGCGCCCGGCATTCCAATCTCGTAGCCGGCAGTGAATTTTTCATCCAGATCACCCTCCGTCAGGCCATAATCGACGAGGTCGAGGCGCGGTTTGCGATTTTTGCGGGGTTTGATGGGATTGGTTGTGGACAGGGTATGCCCGCGGTCGCGGTAGCCGTGAATCAGGCCGATGACGCCAAATTCTTTCTGGATTTGCGCCGGGCTGCTTTCCGTATGCGCTGCGCCATCGCCGTTGGCAGCGCTGAGGGAAAAATCGAAGCCCCGGAAAAATGCCTGCCAGTCGGATTCTACGGAGTCGGGGTTGTTTTGCCAGGCGCGGTACAGCGAGTCGATGTACTGCGGATGGGCATTAGAAATGGCAGAAATATCTTTCATAGTTCAAAAATGATCTTTACCACATAGGATTTCACATAGAACACATACAAGAGTTCCAAAATGGATGCTATCTGGCGATGCGGGCAAAAAAGTTAGCTATGTGTGTCAACTGGTGATTTATACAATGGTCTATGTGGTCCTTCTCTATGTGCCTATGTGGTAAAACCCACAAAAATCCCGCAAAAATAGAAACCCCTAACGGCTTTTTAATCAAGAAGGTATATTATATGACAACAGTTTAACCCATTTTGGGTTCGTAAAAACCTGAAACGCACAAAATTGGGTGAACCTGAAAAAAAGTGTGGCTCCGCAGAAGAAAATTTTAAAACACCTTTTCTTTTTTCATTTGTAAAGCATACCTTTGCCCGCCCAAACAGAGAAACCAACTTTTTCTATAAATTTCTGCATCCATACGCTGAAAGTAATATAATATGGCACATCACAAATCTGCACTCAAACGCATTCGTCAAAACGAGAAGCGTCGCCTGCAAAACCGTTACTACAAAAAAACAGCGCGTACGGCTATCAAAAACCTGCGCGAACTGAAAGATCAGGCTGAGGCGCTGACCTTTTTGCCTAAAGTTGTCAGCATGGTTGACAAACTGGCAAAACGCGGCAATATCCACCGCAACAAGGCTGCCAACCTGAAAAGCGGCCTGATGCGTCATGTGAACGCACTGGCACAGGCTTAATATCCTGTTTCTGATGCGCGTTGCCTGGCAACCCTCCAAAAAGTGTATCCCGTGGCCACGAGATACACTTTTTGTGTTCATTGAAGTCATCAGTCCGAAGTCAATAGTGCGAAGTCCGTAGAGTACGCGGCACCATTTTTTGGAAATCCGGGTAATGCTACGGCACACTCTACGGACTTCGCACTGACGACTTCGGACTTGCTACGGCACACTCTACGCACTTCGCACTATTCAGGACTTCGCACTAACGACTGATGACTTCGCACTTATTTTATCCGCTCCATATTCGCGAAATTCGCCGCGAAACGGCAGAAACCGTGTCCATCGCCTTTGATGTGCCGGAAGAACTACGTGCAATGTTTCACTTTATTCCGGGCCAGTACCTGACCCTGCGAACCACCGTCGACGGGGCGGATATCCGGCGCTCTTACTCGATCTGTTCGGCGCCGCATGAAAACGAGCTGCGGGTTGCGATCAAAAAAGAGGAAGGCGGCGTATTCAGCACGTTTGCCAATGAGCGACTGCGAACGGGCGATGTGCTCCAGGTGATGCCCCCGCAGGGCCGCTTTTCCGTGGAATTGAATCCCGAAAACAGCAAGACGTATGTGGCTTTTGCGGTAGGCAGCGGCATCACACCCGTTATTTCCATTCTGAAAAGTACGCTGGTGCAGGAGTCGCACAGCCGTTTCCTGCTGTTTTATGGCAACCGGGGCTTCGACCACATCGTATTTCGGGAGCAATTGGAAGCGCTTAAAAACCGTTATCCTGAACGTCTGGCCGTTCACCATATCTTGAGTCGCGAATCGCTGGGCAGCGACCTGTTTTTTGGCCGGATAAACGGCGACAAATGCCGGGCTTATGCGCGTTATTTCTTTCAGCCGAAGGCGGTCGATCATTTTTTTCTGTGCGGGCCGGAGACGATGATTTTTGAAGTAAAGGAAACGCTCGAACAATTGGGTGTAGAGGCGCAAAAGATTCACTTTGAATTGTTTACAACGGCCGGGATGCAGCAGAAAAGAGCCGGTTTACCTGCCGCATCTGTATCCAAAAACAGCTTCGACGCCTCTGTTACGGTGATCCAGGACGGCGTACAATTCGATTTCCTTTTGCCTTCCGATGGCTCTACGCTGCTCGATGCCGCCATGCGCGCAGGCGCCGACCTGCCTTTTTCCTGCAAAGGCGGCGTGTGCAGCACCTGCAAAGCCAGGATACTGGACGGGCAGGTTGATATGGAGGTAAGTTACGGCCTCGAAGCCGACGAAGTGGCCGCCGGTTATGTACTTACCTGCCAGTCGCACCCCACAACCAAACGGGTGGTGGTTAGTTTTGACGCGTGATCCAATAAATCAACACCATGCAGCACACGAAACATACCAAACTCCCCCGACCCGCGCTCGGCCGTTTCGGTCGCAACGAATGGGCTTTCGTGGGTACTACCTGCGGCAATATCCAGCAATTGGCGCGGCAGCTCGTCCCGGCCCTGAGCGACCGTTACCACTGCGCCTATCTGGATGCCGACCACGCAAGCGCAGATACCGAAGCAGGGTTGCCGGGAATGCTCGCAGCAGGCGCCAAGGTGGAGTATACTGATGCGATCCATAGCCACTACCTGCGGGTGAATGCGAAATGGGGTACCCACCAGTTTCGCCAGATTTTCAACGAAGCCGACCTGATCCTGGTCAATGGTAACCACCACGAGGCTGCCGCGCAAGTGGTCGTGATAGATCCGGTGAAAGAAAACTCGCTGCGCAAACGCCTGCCGCAACTGACGGATGTCCGGCTTCTCCTGCTAGCCGATGGTGTGGAACAAGTCTTTGATTTTGTGGAAAATGCCCTGCCCGATGCCGATAAAATTCCGCGTTTGCGGCTGACAGACCAGGCTGGAATCCTGCGTTTTTTTGAACAGGAAATGTTGAAAAAAATACCGCCTGTCAACGGCCTCGTACTCGCCGGCGGGCGCAGCCTGCGCATGGGCCGCGACAAAGGCGCCATCGCCTGGCATGGCAAACCGCAACGCGAGTATGCGGCTGACATGTTAAAAAACTTGTGTGGAGAGGTGTTCATTTCCTGCCGCCCCGGCCAGGAGGCTGACATCGAAACGGCTTATCCGACCCTGCCGGATACTTTTGCCGATCTTGGGCCTTTCGGCGCCATTGCCTCTGCTTTTCGCCAGGCACCCGACCGGGCCTGGCTGGTGGTGGCCTGCGATTTGCCTTTGCTCGATCATGCGACACTTGATTTTTTATTAAAAAACCGGCAGCCACGGCGTGTGGCTACAGCCTTTGAAAGCCCTTTCGACCAAATGCCCGAACCGCTCATTGCACTCTGGGAACCAAAGAGTTACGCTGTGCTGCTTTCATTCCTGGCGCAGGGTTACTCCTGCCCGCGCAAAGTGCTGCTCCATTCGGATGCGTTGATCCTGCAAGCGCCGGAGCCTTTAGCGCTCACGAATGTAAATACGCCGGAAGAAGTTAGTGAACTGGGTTTGAAGAGGGTTTGATGGTTTGATGGGTTTGAAGGTTTGAGGTGGTAACTTTATGGCTTAGGTTACCACCTCAAACCATCAAACCTCTGCAAACCATCAAACCATTCCCAAATCAACTAAACCATTCAGCATCATGCAAATCAACATACTCGCTTTCGGCATAGCCAAAGAAATCTGCGGCGGTTCCAATATCCGCCTCGAAGTGTCCGAGCATGCTACTGCCGGCGATCTCAAACAATTGCTGGCCGAACAATACCCACGGCTCGGTGGACTGGCTTCGTTTCTGCTGGCGGTGAACGAAGAGTTTGCAGCGCCGGATACGCCGCTTTCCGCCCGCGATGAAGTGGCGATTATCCCCCCTGTGAGCGGAGGTTAGCGGGGGTGAATAACAACACTGCAAATAGCAATGAGACTCGATCAGTTACACATGATTTGATGGAAATTAAGTAGGTATGCAAAATTAGTTAAAAATAAGTCTTTTGTAACTCATTGATTTACATTGCTTTTTGCCTTTTGCAATTTTGCCCTTTTACTT
>JAYSZC010000859.1:0-7729 GCA_043738235.1 Lewinellaceae bacterium
CGCTTTGTGTCCTTTGTGAAACCACTTTGTGTCCCTTGTGGTAAAACCCTATGTGTTCTATGTGAAGTCCTACTGTGCCTATGTGGTAAAAAAACTCCACTTTTGCGGTCTTAATTTATTGTCACAAAATGTCAGTATCAGAAAAACTAAAAGCAATGCGTGAAGAAAAAGCGGCAGCCAACCTGGAGGCAGGAATGGCTTTTTTAGCCGAAAATGCCCTCAGAGAAGGTGTTGTGAGCCTCGAAAGTGGTTTGCAATATGAAATTATGGTGGAAGGCGCCGGTCCGAAACCCGGCCCGACCAGCAGCGTAACCTGCCATTACCACGGCACCCTTCCCAACGGAACGGTGTTCGACAGTTCCGTCAAACGGGGTAGTCCGGCCACTTTCCCGCTCAACCGCGTCATATCCGGCTGGACGGAAGCGCTGCAATTGATGCCTTTAGGCAGTAAATGGCGTCTGTATTTGCCGCCGCACCTGGCTTACGGAAATCAGCAGGTTAGCGCCGAAATCGGCCCTAATTCCACGCTGGTTTTTGAAGTGGAATTGCTGGGGATTAAATAGTCCAGACATGCATTATCGCTACACCATGGAAGCCGGCAACTTAGCCGATCTTCAGAAGCAAAGTTTTCAATTGGACGACCCTGCCGCGCAGGAAGTGCAGGTAGCGGTAAAGGCGATCGGCCTCAATTTCGCAGATGTGTTTGCCATCTGGGGATTGTACGGCGCGACACCCAAAGGCGCCTTTACGCCCGGCCTGGAGTATGCGGGAGTGGTGGAAAAAGTGGGCGCAGAGGTGGCTGGTATACGCCCCGGCGACCGGGTCATGGGTGTGACGCGATTCGGCGCGTACACGACCCATCTGAATATAGATTCCCGCTACGCGATTCCTTTGCCGGAAGACTGGGATTTTGCCACGGGCGCCGCTTATGTAGTGCAAACGCTCACGGCATATTACGGCATGGTGCACCTCGGCGCTTTGAAACAAGGCAGTAATGTGCTGATTCACAGCGCAGTAGGTGGCGTCGGGTTGCAGGCATTGAAAATTGCCAAAGCATACGACTGCTTTACCATCGGTTCGGTTGGTTCGGATGCCAAGGTGGATTTTGCCAAAGAACAGGGTTACGACCATGTCATCGTTCGCGGAAAAAATTTTGAAAAACAACTGCAAGATGCCCTCGATGGCCGCCCCCTCGAATTAGTCATGGACAGCGTGGGTGGGCCTTTTTTCAGAATTCCTTACAATATGCTTGCACCGATGGGCAGGGTGGTCGTTTTCGGTTCTGCGCGGTATGCCAGCCCTGGCGACCGACCCAATAAATTGCGCATGGCATACCACTGGTTTACAAGACCTAAAATCGATCCGCAGCAGATGGTGGAATCCAACCGCGCTGTCCTGGGTTTCAACCTGATCTGGTTGTACGAGCGCGCCGAACTGTTGCTGGGTTTGTTACAGGACTTGTCGGCTTTACAACTCGATCCACCGCATGTGGGCCACCGCTTCACGTTCGATCAATTACCGGATGCTATTCGCCTGTTTCAAACGGGGAAAACGGTGGGGAAGGTGGTCGTATTGACTGAAAAAGGTTTATGAGTTTATTGGTTTATGGTTTATAGCGTGCATTTTTATAAACCCATAAACCAATAAACTCATAAACCTTTTGTTGATAACTTCCTGCTTGATATTTCTATCCAAACGGCTACTTTTGCCCACTTTTAATAGATAAAGATGCGGTTAAAATCCCTGGAAATAAAAGGTTTCAAGTCCTTCGCCAATGAAACCATTCTGCACTTCAACGCCGATGTAACGGGCGTGGTAGGGCCGAACGGTTCGGGCAAATCGAATGTGGTGGATGCCATCCGCTGGGTGTTGGGCGAGCAAAAAAGCAGTCAGTTGCGCCTCGACAAAATGTCGTCGATCATATTCAACGGCACCAAAAAGCGCAAGGAAGGCCAGATGGCCCAGGTGACGCTCACGTTTGACAATACCAAAAACGTATTGCCTACGGATTACAGCACGGTCAGCATCAGCCGCATTCTGTACCGCAGCGGCGACAGTGAGTACCGCCTGAATGGGGTGACCTGCCGACTCAAAGACATCACTTCGCTGTTCCTCGATACGGGTATCGGCCCCGACAGTTACGCTATCATTGCCCTAAACATGGTGGAAGACATGCTCAGCGACCGCGAGCAGGCCCGCCGAAAAATGTTTGAACAGGCTGCCGGCGTCAGCAAATACAAAGCCCGCAAACACGAAACCCAGCAAAAACTCGAAGCCACTGCCGCCGATCTCGACCGGGTGGAGGATTTGTTATTCGAGATTGAAGACCAGTTAAAAAAATTAGAAAAACAGGCCGAACGCGCCCGTAAATTTTACGAACTCAAAGACGAATACAAAAAACTTAGCGTCGAACTGGCGGTGCAGAACCTGGCGCGCCATAAAAAATCGTACAAGGAACTCGAAGGGCAAATTTCCCAGGAAGAAGACAACTACCGCAGCACGGAAGCCATGACCCGCCTGCTGGAAGCCGATACCGAGGCGAAGCGAAAAAGCCATATCGACAAGGAAACCAGCCTGAGCGAGCAGCAGCAGGAAGTAAATCGCCTTACAGGGCGCATTCGTGGAAAGGAGAATGAAAAAAACATGCTGGCGCAAAAACACTCTTTCGTCACCAACGACCTGCGCCGCCTCGAAGATCAAATCAGCAACAGCACCCAACAACTCCAAACGGTGGAAATAGAGATTGAAGGATACCAGACCGATCTCAACTACGAACGCAACGTGGAGACCGAACTGGAAGACGCGCTCACCACAGCCCAGAAACTGCTGGAAAAAGTGCGCTCCGACCATAACCTACTCAAAGGAAACCTCGACGAATTTGTCAAGGAACAACAATCGCTCGAACGCGAAGTCGTGGAACTGGAGAAAACCAAGGCCATCCAGACCAACCAGATCGAAAACCTCCGCCGCGATGTGGAACGCACCATGAGCGACATCGCTACCCGCCGCGAAGAGATGAAAGTGCTGGAAAAAAACCTGTCCACCCAAAGCGCCGCCGAGGCAGAACAAGCCCGGAAAATCAACGAATTAGACGCCTCCGAAACCAAACGCCGCAACGACATCGCCTCCACCGAGCAGCAGCAGGACGAATTGGTAAAAAAACTCGCCGCCCACAACCGCCAGCTGGACGCGCGCCGCAACGAGTTCAAACTCACCAAAAGTATGGTCGAGTCGCTCGAAGGTTTCCCGGAAAGTATCAAATTCCTCAGCCAGGATAAGGAATGGGCCAAAAAATGCCCGCTTTTGTCAGATATGCTATACGTCCGCGAGGAATACCGCATCGTCATCGAAAACTACCTGGAACCCTACCTGAATTATTACGTCGTGCCCAACGCCGACGAAGCCGTGAAAGCCATCGCATTGCTCGGACAAAGCCAGAAAGGTCGCGCCAATTTCTTTTTGCTGGATGCGTTCCGCGATTACCATCCGCCGCTCACCCTGCTGCCCGGCGGACTGCGGGCTGTGGAATTAGTGGAAGTGGAAGCCCAATACCGGCCCTTAGTGGAGTATTTGCTGGAAAATGTCATTATCTCGGACGACAGCCTGCCACAGGCGCCGGTTTCCAACCCGGAATTGACGATTCTTTCCAAATCAGGCACTTTTGTGCGCCGGAAATACAGCCTCTCAGGCGGTTCCGTCGGCCTTTTTGAAGGCAAAAAAATTGGCCGGAAAAAGAACCTGGAAATCCTGGAGCAGGATATTAAAAAGTTGGAAACAACAGAGAATCAACTGAATACGCAATTGGCAACCTTGCGCAGCCATCTGCAAAGCCTGAAAAATGCCGACCAGTCTGTTCCGCTGCAACGCGAACGCGAAGCGCTCAACCGCTTGAGCCAGGACAAAGCCGGGATGCAGGCAAAACTGGACAATATCGCTGCTTTTGTGGCCAATTTCGATACCCAGGCGGGCGACGCCAACCAGCGTATTCAGTCGCTCACAGCCAGTAATAAAACGATTGAAACGGAACTCGTCGCCAAACAAAAAGCCGCAGATGCCGTGCGCGAGCGCCTGTCCAATGCCGACGGTTCTTTCCGCGATGTGGCCGACCACCTCAGCCAGGCCAGCGCCGATTTCAACCAGAAAAATATCGAGTTTATCCGCCAGCAAAGCAAGGTGACCACCTTCCGGCAGGAACTGAGCTTCCGCGAAAAACGCCGCGATGAACTCCGCCAGATACTGTCGACTGCCCAGACCAACCTGACCCGGAATACCGATGAAATCAACCTGATCCAGGCAGATATGCAGCGCATCGACGAGGAACTGACCCTCGCATACACCGATAAAAAAGCCAAAGAGGCGACCCTCAGCGGGGTGGAGCAGTCGTACTTCAAAGCCCGCAACGAGATCCACGAACTGGAAAATAAACAGCGCGAAAATTTCCGTAAACAACAGGATATTCAGGGCCTCGTCAACCGACTAAAAGAGAAATTTTCCGATGTGAAATTTGAAATAACAGCCATCGGCGAGCGCCTGCGCGCCGAATTCGGGCTTTCTGTCAACGATGTCATCAACGAGGAGCCTAACCCGCTGTTCCAGCGCGACGCACTTGAAAAAGACGTGAACGCCATGAAACGCCGCCTCGACACTTACGGCGAAATCAACCCCATGGCCATCGAGGCGTACAACGAAATCAAGGAACGCTACGATACCATTGCCGGCCAACGCAACGACATCCTGATGGCCAAGGAAAACCTGGTGCAGACCATGAAGGAAATTGAAGAAACGGCGACGGCGCGTTTTCTTGAATCATTTGCCCAGGTGCGCGAAAACTTCATCAAGGTATTCCGCACACTCTTCACGGAAGACGACTCCGCCGACCTGCTGCTCTCCAATCCCGACAACCCGCTGGATTCGGATATCAATATCATCGCTAAACCCAAAGGCAAACGCCCCCAGACCATCGCGCAACTCTCCGGCGGTGAAAAAACGCTCACGGCGACGGCCCTGCTGTTTGCGCTGTACCTGCTCAAGCCGGCGCCCTTCTGTATCTTCGACGAGGTGGACGCACCGCTGGACGACGCCAATATTGAGAAATTCAACCGCATTATCCGACAGTTTTCCGTCGATTCGCAGTTTATCGTGGTCACCCACAACAAAGCCACCATGGCCGCGGTTGATACTATTTACGGCGTTTATATGCCCGAACAAGGCGTGTCGGCTGTGACGCCGGTTGATTTCAGGCAGCTGGGACACGAGGCGATGGTTTTTGAGGCGGGGTAGGATGCTTGGCCTATTGACGGGGTGACTTGAAGTCACCCCGTCAATAGGAACCAATGCAAAACCAGTGTAGAGGTGTAGTCTGCGAGGTACGAGCAGGCGACATCTCGAAACGACAGCGCTTCCGCCGCCTTGAGATTACACCTGCTCGTGCCTCGCAGATGTCACCTCAGTGCTAACATCCATTTGCGCAAATCAATTTTCAGTGTATATCTTTGTAAAAAATTGATTCTCAATGTCAAAAGACAGACTTATTGTAAAAAACTTCGGTCCAATTAAAGAGGTAGACATCAACCTGGCGAAGGTGACTGTGTTTATCGGCGAGCAGGCGAGTGGGAAAAGTGTGCTGGCGAAGTTGGCGGCGTTGCTACGTAATCCACTTACCTCTCAAAATAAAGGATATATACAAGATTGGATAATGCTAGGGCTTCAGGATTTGAATATCAATAATTTTTTAAGTGATGATTCATACGCTGTTTTTGACACTGATAAATTTGCTTTCGGGTTTCATAAAGAAGGCTTGCGAGTAATAAAGGATAAAGATTTAGATAAACTCCTCTCAATTTTGCATGGCATTGAATCAGACATTGCTAAAAATGAACGAGAGAACCTTTTAACAGAAGCATATCGGGTTAACAAAGAAAGATTTTCACTGGAATCGGAAATTATAAAAAATAAACTGAAGAAGAGGTTCTTTCTAGAATCTGTCTATATTCCTACAGAGAGAAATTTAGTATCAGTTCTTGTTCAGTCCCTTTTTAACCTACTTAAAAACGAAGTTTTTTTACCGAACTTCATTAAGGACTTTGGAGACAAATACGAATCAAGCCGGAAAATTGTAAGAGAGGTAGATATTCCTGGGCTAGATTTAAAATATTCTTTCTCGGGCAACGAAGACAAAATAATACTTGAAAATGGCAAACAGATTCATTTAACTGAATCGTCGAGTGGAGTTCAATCAATTGCTCCTTTAGCGGTTATAATTGAAGCAGTATCTAAAAGTGATAAACATCTCTTCATCGTCGAAGAACCCGAACTTAACCTCTACCCCACCACCCAAAAAGCCCTCGTCGAATACCTCATCGAAAAATGCACGCATGGTGATAACCGCCTGATTATCACTACCCATAGCCCATATATTCTTACAGCATTGAATAATTGTATTCAGGCTAAAAATGTGGTGAATCTGCATCCTGAATCCGCTGAGGAAGTAGAAAAACTGGTGCCTTCCAAGTATCACCTGGATTATCAGGATGTTGCTGCTTACTACGTGGGTGGCGGAACAGCCAAGTCTATCATGAACGAGGAATTCCAAATGATCGACGCCAACCAATTGGACGATGTTTCCGAGCAATTAGGCTCCGTTTTTGATCAACTGCTCAATCTTAAATATCAAGACCAAGACTGAAAACTCATGTGTTGTGAAGAAATCCGAACTGCTTTCGATGCATCGAATGATTGCGTGAAAAACAACGTATTACAAGCAAAAGAAAACGGCAAGAAATTTAAAATTCAACTTAAAAAAGGAGCAACAGATACCTTCTGTTGTATTCATGTGGACGAATGTTTAATTAAGGGCACAAACAGTCAAAAATGTGATTATTGGTTTCGTCAATGCCGCAAAAAAGTAGCAATCAAGGACTATTTTGTGGAATTGAAAGGTAGTGATGTGACTCATGGGTTTGACCAAATAGTCGAAACAATTAAACAGGTCCGTATGAAAGGAAATTTTTTGAAAAAAAATGTGACGTATGGCATCATTGTAGCGAGTAAAGTCCCACAAGCAACAGGCATACAATACCTGAAAGAGCGATTCAAAAAAGATTACGGAGCAGATCTTTTACTAAAGTCAATCGAATATACGCTCATTCCCGATTAACACCTATCCTGCCCAACATCGCTATCATTTCCGCCAGCGTCCGCGTCAGTCACCGTGTTGCATTGAATTCAAAAAACTGCTCGATTTTGTAAAAAAGATAAAGGCTGCCATCCTTTGTCACGTAGCAGCATAACTACTTCTGAATCAATGTTTTCGTCTGTCAGAAATCGAAGTTGCTTGATATTCATATTCAAGCAGGCGTACGCACTTCAATCATAATTTCATTCCTGGCGAACCGAGCTGCATACCGAATGGCTTCCCGCACCAAATCTTTTGTCAGTAAAGGATGTTTTAATGCAATGCTTTCCGGCGTTAGTAAGCAATTTTTGCCGACACATCTTTAATAATTCAACCACCACCCATGCCCAACATCGCTATCATTTCCGCCAGCGTCCGCACCGGTCGCGCCAGCCACCGCGTCGCCTTGTATTTCAAAAAATTGATTGAGGAGCGCCAACTGGGCACGCCGGAAATCGTGGACCTGAACGAGTACCAGTTCCCGGTTTTTGACGAGCGCCTGCGTTTGCAGCCCGAACCTTCGAAAAAACTGCTGGAATTTGCTGAAAAAATCAA
>JAYSZC010000860.1:0-3026 GCA_043738235.1 Lewinellaceae bacterium
CGAACAGGAAGTTGTTTACCTGCGGATTTGCCGTGTTGTATATCTCCTCCCAATCCTGTGGATTGGCGACGTAACCAGGGTAAAAGGCGGTTTTATTGCCATAATACACCCGTTTCAAGTGTTTGTTGACCAACGGCAACGGGTTTTTGTGCCGGTTGGCTTCATGGACATCCAGGGCGACATTGTCCAGGTTTTCGACTTTAAACTTGAACAACGTACAGTTGCCCTTATCATCAAAACTTAGTTCCGGCAACCACTGAAAAATCCTGGCAGGGTCGGCTGGGTCGAAAATGCGGTGGGTGGCGCTTTTGCCGAAATAAGTCACCGTGTTGTCGCGGGTAGTGACTTTCCACCACATTACGCCTTGCCCGTTTATGATTCGCTCGATTCGCGAAAAACTCCCCTCAATGCGAGGGCGGTAGCGGCGTATGGTATAATTCCCGTTCGTAATATCCTGTTGTTTCCAATTATTGGCAGCATCCAGCACCGGTACCAGATCTTCCACGCCGGAAAACATAAACGTGTCGCTGTCCTCGTAATCGCGGTACCGGGGAAGTTTTTTATCCGTTTTTCGCTGGATCGAGGGATAACCCAAATCCCAGCCTACGCCGAACAGACCGTTCCCGGCGCCGGAGTTATAACTCAGCGCCAGCGATGGCTGAAAACCATTTCTTCCGGGAGAAAGGGGAAGTGGAATGGAAAAAGATGCCGTGCCATTGGCAGCATTCACCTGAAATTTCTCATCGATTCCTTTCAACGCACCGCCGCCTTTCGGCAAGGAGATCTGTGGAATCTCGATGGCATTGGACTTAGTAGCCGCTTCCTGGCTGCCGAGTTTCAAGGCGCCGTTTTGCGGTTGCTGCTGTGTCTGTTCCGACTTTTTTAAAGGGTCGTTTGGCATGGCGTTTCATTCGGTTTTTTTGCACTTAAGCCCTAAGGCGTTACAAACAAACGCAACTTCTATGAAATGCCAAAGAAAAATAATATATAACTTGAAATTAAAAAAATTAAAAAATGACGCTTTGTTAAACACAAGGTTTGTGCTCTCTCACTTCTCTCACGCTCTCACTTCTCTCACCCTCTCACTTTCTCACTTCTCTCACCCCCCTCACTCACTACCGCAACATTCCAGCCCAACTCCTGTTTGCTTTTTACTTTTTTTATGATGCTTGCCTGAAAAACTCCCAACTTTGCGGCCTGCAAAAACTGCCAACCTGTGCAAGATTCCAATCCTATCCCGGTACTCGATACTGAAAGTCAGCAACAAGTACTTCGCTCTTTCAGGGTATCCCGTATTATTTTGCCCGTTCTGCTCGGAATAGCCGCAGTGGGTTACTTGTTTTACCGGCAGTTCGACCTGACCCAGTTCCGGGCCATAGAATGGAGCGGCCAGGCTTTTATCTGGATCGGAGCGGCCTTTTTGTTGCTGGTGCTGCGGCATTTTTTTTACTCCTTGCGCTTGCGTACGCTCACCCGGTTTTCCTGGCGCAAATGCGCCGAACTCATCGTCTTATGGGAATTCAGCGCTGCCCTGACGCCCACCAGCAAGGGCGGCCCCTTTGTCATGCTGTTTGTACTGACCAAGGAAAAACTCTCTGCCGGTCGCACCGCAGCGGCTATTTTTTACACCATGGTATGCGATTCGGGCTTTTTTGTACTCACCCTGCCCATTTTGCTCGCTATTTACGGGCCGCCGATGTTGTATCCGGGTATGAAAACCTACGGCGATGTGGGATTAGCCAGCGGCACTTTTTTCGTCACGTATTCCCTCATGGTCACCTATTGGAGCTGTCTTGTTTTTTTGCTCCTGTTCCGCCCGCGGTATGCTAAAATTGCGCTGGGATGGTTGGCGCAGCGTTCCATTTTAAAAAAATTTTCAACGAAGTTATCCTTGTTGGGCGATGAATTTACCATCGCAGCGGAGGAATTGCACCGGCAAAACTGGCGCTACCACCTGGGTGTAATCGTGGGCACCCTCGGCGCCTGGACCTCTAAATTTATCATGATCAACTGCCTGATCATCGCCATTGTGCCCAGTACGCCGGTGGATGGCGGAACGCAGGCATTCATTTATGCCCGGATGGTTGCCATGTTCATCATCATGGCGTTCAGTCCAACGCCTGGCGGGGCCGGACTGGCTGAAATGGCCCTGGTCGGGTTCATTTCAGACTACGTACCCAGCGGCATTGCACTGGTGGTGGCGCTGCTCTGGCGCGGCATGGCTTATTACGGCTACCTCCTGCTGGGGGCTATTGTGGTACCTGCCTGGGTTGCTGCAAAGGTGTATGGTTCAGGAAAGAGGAATGAGGGTTGAGGAATGATTCGGATATCCGGCTGTCTGTTTCCATACAAAGTGTCCGTTTCCGGGCGCTTTTGTTTTTGTAAATTCCACATAAGTTTCTGATTTTCAAGGTGTTGCAGCCTGGCACAACACTTGAACCATTTGTGCTGTCATGCAGCAAAAAATGATCGGAAATGGACAGAGAAATCCCGCAACAGGAAATCCGGAAAAACAGAAATAAAACATGGTGGTACGGCGGACTGGCAATCGTCGTGCTGCTCGCAGCGGCAGGGCTGATGCGCCGGGTATTGAACACCTCGCTCAACCGTTCCGAAATCCGCCTAACGGTCGCTGAAACCGGCGACGTGGAAAACACCCTGAATGCCAGCGGCGAGGTGCAGCCAGAACTGGAACAGATCGTCACCAGCCCCATTGCCGCCGTTTTGCAGCAAGTATATTTTAACACCGGTGCAAGTGTCAAAACCGGCGACAGAATACTGGATTTAGACAAAACCTCCACGTCCATCGAACAAGAAAAACAGCGCGACGAACTGGAACTCAAACGCAACGGCATTGTCAAAATCAAACTCGAATTAGATAAGAGTTTTTACGACATCAAAATCCAGGATTCCATCAAAGCCTGCCGTATCACCAGCCTGAAAGCCGATCTGGAAAACACCAAACGCTTGTTCAAAGCCGGCGGCGGCACCCGCGAAAGTATCGACCAGGCGGAAACCAACCTTCA
>JAYSZC010000861.1:0-3021 GCA_043738235.1 Lewinellaceae bacterium
GTGAGTGGCATTCCGGTAGGAGAAAGAACTCAACATACTTCTACTGGAATGCCACTCACGACTCACGATTCACCACTCACGATTACAGGCCTGAAACACCCAAGCCCAAATTACAACAGCAGCCAAAGGGGACGTGTCTCACCCTCTCACTTCTCACCCTCTCACCTCTATTTTGCTGTCCGAATCCGAACACACTACGTTCAGGTTCGGACATTTTTTTTGAAATTTTTTTACTTAAAACATTAACTGTCAATATTTTATAAAAGTGGCCGCTCATTTGGCCTGTATATGGACATGAACAAAGTATTTCCCGGAAACAAGGATGACGAACTTAAAAAAGGGAAATGTTTCTTGCCAATGCCTGATTATCAACACTGATAACAAATAACGGATAACAGATAACTACCCATGATCAGTAATTACCTGAAAATTGCGCTTCGTTCACTTTGGAAAAACAAAGCGATTGCTGCGATCAACATCATCGGACTCTCTTTGGGCCTGGCTTGTTTTTCGCTATTTCTGCTGCATGTAGTCGACGAGTACAGTTTCGACCGCATGCACGAAAATGCCGACCGCATTTACAGGGTTTATACGCATGAACAGGAAGGGCTGGCAGGTAATCCGGAGAGCAAAGGCCCGTATTTACCCATGCCACTCGGGCCGGCCATGCAGGCCGATTTTCCGGATGTACTGCGTTACGCACGTTTCACGGGCTACGGCGAAGCATTCGTTCGAACCACAAAAGGTGTGCGTTCCGAACGTGTTGAATTTGCGGATACGGCTTTCTTTTCCATCTTTTCCTTCCCGATGCTCTATGGCGACGGGACAAAAGCACTTTCGGCTCCCGGCAATGTCGTTTTAACCGAAAAAATGGCCTTGCGCCTGTTCGGAGAATCCAACCCCCTGGGTAAAATATTGGAAATCAAATTAGATGACCAGTTTGAGGTCTTCACGATTTCCGCTGTGACCAAAGACCTGCCTTCCAACTCTACCTGCCAGTTTGATATTTTGTTGCCTTTTTTAAAGTTTGCAACAACCGCCAATGGCAAACGAAGTGAAGGCAACTGGCGGCGCGCTTCCATGCAAACATTTGTGGAACTGCGCCCCGGCTCGGGCCTGGCTACCGATGCTGCACAAATGCTGCAATTCCGGCAGAAGTATTCCCCCAATGAAGAGCAGGAATACCGCAGCAAAGGCGCCTGGTCGAAAGAAGGCGCACCGATCACCTATGGCCTGCAGCCGCTGCTTACCCTGCACAACGATACATCCGTAGAAGAAGCCGCCGGCAATCCGCAGCAAACCATGATCCTGTTTGCTATCGGGTTGATGATCTTAATCATTGCCTGTATCAATTTCACCACACTGGCAATCGGGCGGAGCGCGGGAAGGGCAAAGGAAATCGGGGTGCGAAAAGTCATCGGCGCCAGTCGCAAACAGTTGTCCCGGCAATTTCTGACGGAAGCGCTTTTGTTAAGCCTGGTTTCTACCGGATTAGGCGTTGGCCTGGCCCGCGTTTTGTTGCCTGTATTCAATCAGTTGGCAGGGAAGGAATTATCCTTTGACTTTCAACAGTTTCCGGAATTGTGGTGGATGTTGCCGACCGTTGCAGTGGTGACAGGCGGACTGGCGGGAAGTTATCCGGCTTTCGTTTTATCTGGTTTTTCGCCGTTGGAAACCTTGAAAAGCAAGTTCAGGGTAGGTGGCGAAAACTGGTTTACCCGCTCGCTGGTGACTTTCCAGTTTGTGCTTTCCGTCGGATTGATTGCCTGTACGCTGGTCATGTTGCGCCAACTGGATTTTGTCAGAAGCAAAAACCCTGGTTTCACGAAAGAAAACGTCGTGATCGTCAACGCCGAAGGGACGAAAGACAGCAAAAAAGCGCTGGAAATCTTCCGGCATTCTCTGGAAGGCCAACCGGACATCCTTGGTATCAGCAGCGCTGAATTGTCGTTGGGCGCCGATGCCGGCTGGAGCCGCATGGGATTCGATTACAATGGGCAATTGAAACGGGTGTTTGAATACCATATCGACCCGCAGTACTTACAAGTGCTTGGTTTGCAGTTGGTTGCAGGCCGGAATTTTGACCGTTCCATTGTTGCCGATACGGTTACGTCGGTCATTTTGAATGAAGCGGCCATGCGCGATTTTGGCTGGACGCCGGAAAGCGCGCTGGGGCAACCCCTTACCGGATACCACCAAAATGACCCTTCCCGCAATCCGGTAGTAGTGGGCGTGGTGCAGGATTTCAATTTTCTGTCGCTGCATGAACAGGTAAAACCGATGATGTTTCAGATGTTCAGCGACTACGCGCCGTTTCAGTTTTATGTGCGTATTGCTCCCGGCCATCCGGAGAAGGCCCTCGATCGTATCCGTGGAGCCTGGACCAGCGCCGAATCTGTTTTGCCATTGCGCTATTCTTTTCTCGATGAGAATTTGAGCAAATTTTACGCTGCGGACGAGCGCCGGGGCCGGCTGGTAGCATACGCAGGTATATTGGCCATTGCACTGGCCTGTCTCGGTTTATTCGGCCTGGCAGCACTGGCAGCCGTAAACCGCACCAAAGAAATCGGCGTCCGCAAGGTATTGGGCGCCGGCATCGGCAGCATTACAGGGTTGCTGGCCAAAGATTTTTTAAAACTGATAGCCCTTGCAATCCTCATTTCATCCCCCATTGCCTGGTATTTTATGCATAAATGGCTACAGGACTTTGCCTACCGCATCGACCTGGAATGGTGGATGTTTGCCCTGGCCGGAGCACTGGCAGTCGCAGTAGCATTTCTGACTGTGGGTTACCAAAGTGTAAAAGCAGCGCTGGCCAATCCGGTCAGGTCGCTGCGGAATGAATGACAGTGAAGAGGTGACATCTGCGAGGCACGAGCAGGTGTCATCTCGAAACGACAGGGCTTCCGCGATGAGATAAATGAGTAATGAAAGCAAAAGGCAAGTTGAAGCCTGATAACTGATAAAGCGAGTAATGGGTTGCGGTGAATCCAAATCGCGGTTATGGCCTCACCCCCCGGC
>JAYSZC010000862.1:0-3018 GCA_043738235.1 Lewinellaceae bacterium
GAAAAAAAACCAACCTGCGCCGCGCTTTCCGCACTTTCTATTATGCGCCGGCTGCCGTACTCGACCGCTGGCGTTTAAGCAGACTTGAATCACAGCCAATAACACCTCATGCTGCCTGAAGCACTAAAGGGCGCCGCTTTTGACGCCATCGCCGCCGAATACGATGCCAGTTTTACGGATACCACAGTGGGCCGCGCTCAGCGGAACCGGGTTTGGCATTTCCTGGCGCAGGTAGTAACAGATCGCCGTATTCGCAAGGCGCTCGAATGCAATGCTGGTACTGGAACGGATGCGCTTTGGCTGGCCCGGCAAGGTTGCCAAGTACTGGCAACGGATGTGGCCCCCCAAATGGTGGCCATCACACAGGCCAAAACGCAGGAAGCGGGATTAAAAGACCGGATTGAAACGGCGGTTTGCGCCATGCAGGATATTGCTGCCAATCCGCTTATTGCCCGTTCGGCCCCATTCGATTTGCTACTTTCCGATTTTGGCGGACTGAACTGCCTTTCGCCCGACGAGATTCGGCAACTCAATACTGATTTGCGGATAGTGATGGCTTCGGATGCGGTGCTGGCATTGGTCGTAATGAGTCGTTTTTCCTGGTGGGAAATATGCTATTTCCTCCTGAAAGGAAAACCCCGCACGGCCTTTCGGCGCCGCAGGCGGGGAGCTGTAGAAGCCCGGCTCGATGCACAAACGATCATCCCGACCTGGTATTATTCGCCCAAAGAGTTGTCGGCGTTGTTTCCGGATTTCCAGGTAAAAAGATGTTACCCGGTGGGGTTCTGGTTGCCGCCATCCTATTTGGATCCGTTTTTTCGCCATCGGCCGCGTTGGTTGCAGGTCTTGAACTGGATGGAAAAAAAAACGGCTGCCGCATGGTTAGCGCAGGCAGCCGATCATTATTTATTATTGCTGGAAAGCAAAAGTGTTATCGGAGCAAGCTGAAAAGCGGGCTTCCAAACCAGGTGGCATCGGCTTTGACGAGTGCATCCAGTGTCTGGTTGGCTTTATTGGAAAATTTGCGGATGTCGCGTACCACCGCACAAAAACTTTCCGATTCGGGGCAGTTGCTTTCCACACCGGCTATTTCATCCAATACTTTGAGCATGGGTTCCAGTTCGCGTTTTTTCCGGTTCAGAATGATCTGGCGAACGACCATCCACATATCTTTTTCAGCGTAAAAATACTCTTTGCGCTCTCCGTTTCGGAGTTGTTTGTGTACCAGCCCCCAATCCATCAGGGCGCGGATGTTCATGTTGGAATTGCCGCGCGAAATATCCAGTTCGCTCATAACCTGATCCGCTGTCATCGGTTCGGCAGCAACAAGCAGGAGCGCGTGTACCTGGGCCATGGTTCGGTTGATGCCCCAGTCACTCGCCATTTTCCCCCAGGATTCGATGAATTTTTGTTTGCCTTCCTTGATGTCCATAATGTCAGATGAGACCATTTTAATTGGCTTCCTCCTCATTAAATACCATAAACACGCATTTTGTTTTCAAAACTATTTGAAAATTCAAATATGTGGCAACAAGACTATTCATTTCGGATAATAGCATCCCGGCTAATTAGGTTTCCAAAAAAGATGGCATTGGCAAACAAGCGGTTGGTGCCATACCAGAACGCCCTGAAATTAGGGTTGCCGGCAAAACCGATGATACGCCCATTGCCGACCCCGCCAACCACGACCGCAGCGGCATTTTTTACCAGGGGCTGAAATTTGGGGTGCAAATAACCCGCCAACAAGGGTTTTTCGGTGAATGCAACCGGCGCGGCATAGGCATTTTTGGGCAGTTCCAGCAAGATGGAATCTCCCAGAAACACGGGTAAGCGGTTGCGTTCGTAACCAAAGCAGATGGGGTGTGTGAGGTCGAGGGCGGCTTCAAAAATAGAACCGGGCAGCCGCCTCGCCGATAAATCTTCATCCGCACCGTCATAAGGCCGCCTGGATATTTTGTCCGGGGCAATTGTTTTAAATTCAAGGGGCAGCAGGCTCGATTTGTCGAGCCATTTGAGTGCATTACCGATACCGATGACCGTGCCGCCGTTTTGTACAAACAGGCGTATTTTATCTGCTGACAAGCTGCTGTAATTGCCTTCGGAAAGTATGATGACGTTGTAATTCAACATTTTCACATCATCCAGCCGGTTGATTTCCACCATTGTTACCGGTATATGGTAACGCGTGTCGAGTAAATGCCAGATTTCTCCGGCTGCTTCGGGCGTCACACCGCGCCCGGTGAGCAGCAGTATTTTCGGCGGACGAATGACCGGGAAATTTTCACTGCCCAGATCAGGCCCGGCACTTGTGAGGCCATTGGTAATCAGATAAACGGGCAATTCGGATTGTATTCGACTGATCCTGTTCAGCAACTCCGTCGGAGACAGCGGCTGGCGATCCGCCGGAATAACGATGCTGCCGGCGGAATAGGAATGGCCGTCTGCTTCGAATGGTTTGGCGGCTACTTTTACCCGAATGCCCTCTTCCAGCAATTCGCCGAGCACCTGCGGCAGTTCGTATCCTACAGCATCCATAGCGTATGCATACGCCGGTGTGGCAATCCTAGAGACGCCGTACCTCGAAGTGAGCGCAATACCCGCTTGTGGTTTCCAGCCCGAAGGCAAGTCAGCCGCTTTGACGGGCGACCATTGCAATCCGAAAGCGTCGGGCAGGGTCCAGGCCGAAATATCGTAGAAAATGCTGTCCTGAAAAACGGTCTGTCTGTTGAAGATACCTTTGACTATGCGGTAATTGGCTTGTTCGGCGGGCACCCAGAAAGCGGTTCCGGCCGGATACAAGTGTCCGTTTACCCGGATGTCCTGATTTACATTGCGCACGTCTATCTGGTGGCTCATCAGCATTCCGAGAAATTCCCGCGCAGGCAGGTCGCGGCTTGCATCGCTGAATACAAAACCTTTGATGTCGTCTTTCCGGGCTTCTTCGACGGCTGTCTGGAAAAATTCGCGCTGGTATTCGTTGAGTTCCACCCGCATTTCAGATACCGCTTTCAAGGTAGA
>JAYSZC010000863.1:0-1228 GCA_043738235.1 Lewinellaceae bacterium
TCGGTGGAATTTGAGCGGCTGCGCCCGGAAACCCAACGGCTCGATGTGCAGGCTGCTGTGCCGTATCTGTTGGGTACGCCGTTTGGAATAGACGGGAAACTGAACATTTTCAGGCGGGATAGCACCTGGGTGGATGCGCAAAGCGAACTGGGTGTTCAATATTTATTTCCCGGCGGAGATTTTATCAAAATTTTCTGGGAGAACAAAAGTTCTTCCCTGCAAAAAGTGGATACGGCTTTGATCCGAAGCACCCGTACGTTGCCGCCCAATCTCGACCTGCGCCTGAATGGTTTTGGTTTGGAGACCGGCCTCAACCGCCTCGATTATCGCTTCAATCCGCGAAAAGGCTGGGCTGTTTCCCTGAAAGCGGTGGCGGGATTCAATGAAGTGCGGCGCAACAGCCAGATCGAGTCCCTGCGCGACCCGGAAGACCCCGATTTTCGGTATTCCAGCCTGTATGATTCTGTGGCCGGACCGCGCGCCCGGCTCCGGTTGGAGTCGCGCCTGGAGTTGTATATTCCATTTTTTGCCCGAACCACCCTGAAGTTGGGCGTGCGCGGCGGGGGTATTTTTTCGGAAAAACCCATATTCGCCAATGAGCAATACCGCCTGGGCGGCAACAAACTCCAGCGCGGATTCGACGAAGAAAGTCTTTTTGCCAGCCGTTTTGCCGTGGCCACTGCCGAATTCCGACTGTTGCTGGCTTTGAATTCCTACCTCGCCGTGTTTACCGATTACGGGTATTTGGAAAATGAAACCGACCGGATCCGTTTGTTTCTACGCCCGCTGGGCATCGGAGCAGGGCTTAATTTTGAAACACAGGCGGGTATTTTCGGGATCAGCGTCGCCGTCGGTCGCCGCGACAACGGGCAACCCGTGGATTTCCGGACGGCAAAGTTTCACCTGGGATATGTGAGCCTGTTTTGAGTGTTTCGTGTGTGGTGTTTGGTGTTTCGGGCGTTCGCGTTTGGTATTTGTGAAAATTCGACCAAAATATCAACTACTGCCAAACGCGAAGCACCCTAAACACTAATACACAGTCACTTAAGTTTTTAAAATTCACGTTAACCATAAAGTTATGGGGTTAAAACCCCGGATGGTTAGCGCCAATTGCCGCCGGCTGAAGCCGGCGGTTATTAAACAATGCATTTCAAGGTCGATTTATCCAAAACATTGCTTATTGTACTTCTTTTTTCAATAACCTCCGGCTTCAGCCGGGGGAACATGA
>JAYSZC010000864.1:0-7697 GCA_043738235.1 Lewinellaceae bacterium
TCGAACTGGAAGAAGATGTAGTGGATATAGCCGACATGAGCAAAAAACAAATGCTCGATATGATCCTGGAAGCCAAAAGCCGCAAACGGGTATTTGAACCGGTGGATTATTCGCAGACGCTTATTCTCATCAGCGGCAATCTCGACGAAGCATTTCAAATGGCGACGCATACCTCCGACAGCGAGGTAGACGCCGATATTTACCATGCTTTTACCAAAAAAATCACAGCAGTCGATATTAAAAATGCCCTCACCCGACGTTTCCGGCCTGAGCAGGTGGCTCGATTCGGCAATATTCACCTGATATATCCCAGCTTGAGAAAAACGGATTTTGAAGCGCTGATCCGCAAAGAGGTAGCCCGGATCATTGCCCGCGCAGAACATAGTTTTGGGGTAAAAATTGATATTTCCGATAAAATTTTTCATCTCATTTACCGGAACGGCGTATTTCCCGTACAAGGCGTACGACCGGTTTTCAGCAGTGTTACGGATATTCTGGAGACCAATCTGAGCAAATTTCTGTTCGAGGCGCTGAACGATGGCAGCAAAACGCTGTCCATCGACTATGACAGTGAACTGCAAAAAATTGTAGCCAAGGTGGGTGAACGTATCGTTGAAATTCCTTTCATCGGGCGCATCGACAAAATCCGTCAGAGTAATATTGCCGATGTGGTGGCCAATGTAAGCGTCCATGAAGCCGGACATGCGGTGGCTTATGTGGTGCTATTCGGATTGGCGCCTTTGCAGTTGAAATCCAAAGTGGCCAGCAGTTATGCCTCCGGTTTCACTTTCCCGCACGAGATATACGAGACCAGGGAAAATATCCTGAAAAAAATCAATGTCTTTCTGGCCGGCGGTATCGCCGAAGAACTGGTTTTTGGTGAAAACAACACCACAGTAGGCCGCCTGAACGACCGGGAACAAGCCACGATGCTGGCGATGGATTACCTGCGCCGCTATGGCTTCGATGCGCGTTACCAGGCCAATTACAGCCTCGAATACGGATTCGCCATGGATAAATACGAAACCGACAAAGATGTGGAACAAATGGTCGCCAATCTGGTGGCCGAAACCCGCGCAATGTTATCCACGCATCGCGATTTTTTGCTGGCCCTGGCTCGCCACCTGAATGATAAAGGCAGCCTCGAAGCGAAAGACGTGGCCGCTGTCGCTACTGATTTTGGATTGGTGGCTACCATCCGGGAAGAAGGGTATCTGCACTTGCCGGGATATGGTGGATTGATGAGCGAATGAATGTAAAAGGCAAAGGACAAAAGGCAAAAGGCAAAAGGCAAAAAAAGGCCACTCGGATAAAATTGTCTGAGTGGCCTTTTTTTGCCCTTTGCTCTTTGCTTTTTGCCTTTCGCCCTTTGCCTCTTGCCTTTGCCCTTTACATCTTCCTCACCTTCACCACCTTATCATTCGCTCCGGCAGGACTTCGCAAAGTGTGTACCGCTTCGGTAATCGCAAGAGGTTCCGTCAGCAGCACATTCCCGGTTTGTACATCCGTCCAGGTAGCGGTATAATTTCCTTTGGGTAAAACCAATTGCAGGCCGGCAGGTTTGGAAAGAATCGGCTCTATGTACACAACCCAATGGCCCACATCGCGCATGGCATACGAAAAAGCGCCTTCCACGTGCCGTACAAAAGCATGATCCGGCTCGAGTGTGGCCAGGTCTAAACTTTCCAGGTAATTTTTCAGTACTTTGAAATAACTCCTCAGGCGGGGACTGCCACCGCCCGGCGCTTCATTGGTGGGTTCGGTACCATCTTCGTGACCAACGGTAAATGAATAATCCAGATGATTGAACAAACCCCCGCCGTTCATCATAAAACGCCAGGCCTGTCGTCGGTAGGTTTCGTCGCTTTTTCCCGCAAAACCGGTTTCATTGAAGCCGATTACCTTGTCCAGACCGTAATTCAGCGTGACCGCTTCCGGCGAAGCATAATGAAAGGTATAGATGGAAATGCGCGGATCGGAGACAAATACCGGCAGTTTAAAATTGGCTATGTTGTGTGAAATCAGGTGTTTCTTCCCCATCGGTTTTTCGGTATCGGCAATCCAGGCCGAAACGCTTGAATGCCAGTTGCGCGAACTTTCCGAGGCAATTTCCAGGGTATTTTTCCATTGCAGCCAGGCTTGTTTGAGGTCCTCGGGCACGAGGTAATCATTCCAGACCAGGATTGTATCCTTGCCTTCCGCCCAGGGTTCGTTTTGAATTTCAAAATAAAAATGGTCATACCGGCTGAGTTCGGCTGTCAATTTGCGGGTATAAGCCTCCTGAAATGCCAGCAAAGTCCCGTTGTCCAGCGTATTGACGCGGTTGGGTGGCAGGTCGGCGGGCGTCCCGTTGATATTGTTCAGTCCGTTAAACGGATGATAGGCCCAGCCGGCGCCATAATAGGCGGAAAATAGCGTGATTTCAACGATAATGCCCCCCTGCGCGGCCTTTTGCATAAAATCGTGCAGCCGCCTGAAATAAGCATCGTTCCAGCTGTTCAGGTCGTATTTGCCTTCTTTTTTGTTCCAGGGCAATATCAACTTGTCTTCCGCAGGCGCCAGCGTATTGTATTGAATCCCGAATGCGCCCGGTTTTTCATAATAGGCGCCCATAAAAAGGCGTGTGGTATTCAGGCCGTCTTTTTGCAGGGTTTCGAGGTAGGTATTGTAATCAAAATCGAGGTTCATTACCGCGCCGTAGTGTTCGCCCGAACCGACAATTACCGTGGGTTTGCCCTGGTATTGGAAATAATGCGGATTTTGCGGCAGCAGTTGCAGGGTGGGTGCTACGTAGGTCGCCGGCGCAATATGTTGTTCCAGAAAATCGCGCGTAGCCTTTGTCCACACCGCATATCCCTTGTTGTTGAGGTGCAGCATATCTCCGACCAGGTAGTCCGGATTGGGCAGGCCCGATTCGGTAAGCAAGGTTTTATAAATGTCAATGTAAAACGCCTTTTTGGAATGTTTCCGGCAGTATTTTTTAAATGCCGCATTGACCTTGCGCTGTTCAGGCATGGTTTTTTCACGGGCCACGCTGGGGCGCAGGGAGTACACCGCTACCTTCGTATCCGGCAATTTTTCTTCCACCAGCGCCATAAATGTTTTGAAATCCTCTACAATTTGCTTCGGCGTTTTTTTGCCATTCGAGATGTCATTGTCGCCTTCGTACAACAAAATCAGGGAAGGTCGGAGCGGCAACACCACCCGGTCAAAAAAGTAAATGGCATCCGACATTTCGGAGCCGCCAAAACCCCGGTTGACAACGGAATAACCGGCCAGGTCTTCCGCGTAGGTATTCCACAGGCGCATGGACGAACTCCCGTACAGCAGGATTTGACCCGTGGCAGGTTTTTCTATGGAATCTAATCGCTCGAATGCGCGTATTTCAGGTTCAAACCTTTGTTGCGCCTGCGCGGACAGGAAAAGGAAAAAGGGCAAAAGGAGGAAGCATACTTTTTTCATATAAATTTGGTAAACGCAAATCTAATAAAAAATGAAGCCCGATATTAAGGAAACCGCTGTTGGTGTCAGCCAACAGCGGCAAAATAACTCTGTAGGCGAGTCCGATACTACTAATAGCTCGTGTTAAACGAACGATCACGTGCTTTTTTTACGGATTCAAGTCTTTCTGTTTGAATATCTCTTTCCCTTATGTGAGCTGTTTGTTGGCTTTCCATATAACTCATAATCGTTTTGGCGTATCCACTTGCAAGTTCTTTATTTCTTTCAAGAGCATTTGAAAATGTCTTATTAGGCTCATCACGTAGCAATAGAATTATATTCTTAAAGACATTTAACTGTTCATTTCGCCATTTTACGCAATCTTCCAAACTTGATATAAGATCGTTGATATTATTGTCCCAATTAAAACTATCGTATTTCTTCTTTATATCATTTGCCCGTTCTACTGCTTTACGTTTTTCCTCTTCACCTGCATTTTTAGTATGTGTCATTTGCCTATTCCACTCAACATTTAATTGCTCTTTCTTATTGAAGAGTTCGGTTCCTGAACCTGATATTTTACAGTACCTATCAATTTTAGATTGATTATTATCAATAGGGTTCTGATATTGTTCATAAGGGCAACTTGCTGCTTTCAAGTCACCAGATGCTGCATTTGCGCATTTTTGAAATATAAGCAAATCCTGCTCGATTTTGTTGGTTTGTGCTGAGAGTTCGCTCGAAAAGAGCAAAAAAGGCACTACAATTGACAATAATAGATTTTTCATTGGAAAAAATTTAAGGTTAAAGGAAAGCCACCTAAAAATGGCATTTTGTAATTTAGTATAGAAGAGATCACTCTAAAATGGATGTGACAAACGAAAACTGGCTCTGATTAAGACACTTTAATAGGCCAGTAGATTTAATGCAAAATTATTGGAAGAAATAACATGTTACTCACACCTAATGTATAACCGGCCGCCTTTGCTATATATGTGGTTATTTCTAGCTATTCTTCATCCTTCCCATCACCTCTTTCCGCCGTCGCCGCGACACCGGCACTATTTCTCCATCGTTCAACCACAGGAGACCCTTAGATTCGTAACGTTCCAGAAACAACAGATTGATGATATGAGAATGATGAACCCGCATAAACAGGTCACTCGGAAGGTCTTTTGCTATAAGCCCCATTTGTCGGCAAACGAGGCGTTTTTTGTTACCGGCTAAGTAAAGGATCGTGTAGTTGCCATCCGACTGGCAATGAACAATTTGTTGCGGTTCAATGAAATTATATCCTTTTTTAGTGAAAATGGCAATTTTGCGGATTTCTTCGGATTTCATGTCTTTTAAGGTTAGGAGCGATTTTTAAATAAAAGTACAAATTAGGCGGCAATTCGGTACGACAATTCTGGGATTTGGAAGTGTTGCTGAATGCGAGAAAAGTCAATTTGAGCCTTGTCGGTCTTGATTCCAGTATCAAATTGAAGGTATTTTAATGTTTTGGTATTTTAGTGTTTTTGAGTCTACCCTTAAACATTTGTTATAAATGGCCTTTGGCACCCATGAATAGTTTAGGCGAAGCGCCCAAAATACATAAACACTAAACTCCCAAAACACTCACCTCCCCACAACCACCGCCTTCGCCCCAACCTTGCCTTCACCGCTTTCCATTTTCAGCCAATACAGTCCGCCAGGCAAATCGCCGGGTAGGGCTACATTGATTTGCTGTTGGTCGCCCAGGCTGTCGCCGGCAAACAAGGTACGTAAAGTACGGCCTTCCATATCCAAAAGACTGACGGCCAGCGGCGTTTTTTTCGACGTGTTAAAATCGAGGGTCAGGATTGCGCCGGGAGCCGCCGGGCTTGGAAACACCTTAAAATCAAGGCGTTGGGAGATTTCCACGACGCTGACAGACTGGTCTTCCAGCAAAAAAGCGATATCCCAGAACAAGTCGGGTAAAGGAATGGTAAGCGCCCCGTTGCTGACCGTCACGGGTTCTGAAGAGAGCAAGGCGCCGGTCAGGCAGTCGTAATATTTCAGGGTGTAGGAGCCGTTGGATACATCGGGTACGTGGAGGACACCGCCGCTTGCCGCCGGAGGAATCCCGTTGACTGGTACGTTCTGGTAGTTGTAACTGTTGTTCAAAGCCCAGCCGGCGACACGGTTCTGGTTATCCGATTTCAACACGTACACATCAACACCGGAGCCGAGTCCGCTAAAAGTATAGGCTGCAATGGAAACCCAGTCGGTGCCGCTGTTGTCCACTTTGATTGAATGCTGGCCGGCAGGAACATTGACACTGTATATCTGGTTGACAACGGCGTTTTGCTCCAGTACTTTCACGCCGTCGACCCAGATGACAATTTTTGGCGCCTGGCCGCTGTCGCCGCCTGTCCTGACTTTAAACTGTCCGCTGACAGGGTAGTTGACATAAAAAACCGGCGGACGGCGGTATTGGGTATTCCACTGAGCGCCGTATAAAAACCGTCCTATACCCGCTCCGGCTGAACTGATCGAGCCATCGCTGTTGATCGTAAAAGAACTATCTGCCAGTACGCCCCAGCCCGATAGTGTGGGCGTGATCAGCAGATCGGCCGGTACCCCGCTCACACCGGCGGGAGCAGGCATCATATTGGCTGCGCGGAAGGGGAACACCCGGGCCACGGCGCTGATCGGCACAAAATGGTAATACAGGTTTTTGGGATCGATATAATTGTCCCACCACCAGCTCATGCCCGTACCCAGCCCGCCTGCAAAAAGCGAACCCCACATACTGTTGTGGAAATGGATGCCGTTGGGATCAAGCGTACCCAGTCCGCTGCCGCTGCCGGAAAGCCCGAATTCGCCGTTCAGGGTGGCTTTTCCGTATTCGTTCAGGTAGCCGCGTACGCCGGCGGCGAGGGCGCGTTCGAGAAATGGTGTTTCGACATAGTAGTGCGTCTGGGTGAAATCAATATCCGGCATATTCCAGACATTCGGGTCGTTGTATTCATTGACGTAGCTCGTCGTCACCAAATGCCCGTTCGGGTCATTGGCTTTCAGGTAAGCGGCCATTTCTTCGTGCCAGGCGGCGATATCATCTTTCCGCTGTTCAAATTGATCGGTCCAGCCCACTTCATTGAACAACTCCCAAGACATGACATTGCGGGAATAACCCCAACGCGCCAGCACGTATCGGTAGCGGTTCTTTGTGTGGTTTTTGGCGGCGGTATTGCTGAAAAAGTCCCAGGTATTGACACAGGGGCCGCCATTTGCTGCATTGTATGGGCTGTCGCTCCAGTTGGGGTTCACATTGGTTGATACCTGCCCGTGGTGTTGCAGGCAGTACATCACGTAAATGCCTTTTTCCGCGCAGAAATCAAACAGCCAGTCGGTGTAGAAAGCGTTGTTTTGTTTGTATTTCCGCAAACCGGCATAACCGGCGGATCCGTTTCTCCATTCCAGCCCAAGCCCCCAGCTGCATTGCCAGAGCCGAAAAAAGTTGCCGTCGTTATCGGATAGTTTGGTGAGCCAGTTTTTAAAATCGACGTAAGCATTGCTGGATTGCCAGGCGATGTTTTCACCTACCGGAACGTACTGTTTGCCGTCATCGAAATGCAGGTAATTGGTTTGGTCGGTGCGCACAAATCCGCTGTTTGCGGCTTGATCGGCGCTGGTTACGGTAAATGTTTGGGGCGCAAAGGCGCCCGTACCGGAGGCATTGGTGATGGACAACGCGTAGGTCCAGAGGCCGGGTTTATCCGGTGAAAAACGCACTTTAAAACTCCCGTTGCCCACCGTGCTGAGCGCGCCGGTTTGGGTATTGGTGATGGTGTGATCCTGCATAAAAAAGCCGTCCACTGTTTTACTTTGTCCTTCGGGGTCGGTAAAAGTGGCGGCGACACGTATTTCGTCGTAGTCGTACGGATTGACCCAGGTACCAGTCACATCGAGTTTGACTTCAAATTTGCCCCATTGCTCCACGCTGGCAGCAGCGGGAATGGCGGCAGTAATGGAGGGCGCCTGGGCAGTTAGCATGGGAATAGCTACAAAAAAGATAAAAAACTGTACACCGGCTGAATAGACATTTTTCATGCGGAGAGCGCTGTTTAAACGAGTAAAAATATGTATTTATGAACAGCTAAGTACGTGGAAGTATGTCGGTGCGGGGCGGGGTAAATTGTTCAAATCCAGGGGGGAAACGTGAGTCGTGAGTCGTGAGTGGCATCTCGTTAGAAGAATTATTGAGTTCCTTTTTCTAACTGGATGCCACTCAC
>JAYSZC010000865.1:0-3013 GCA_043738235.1 Lewinellaceae bacterium
CCCTTCTTTCGTTTCAGGCAAAGCCTGTGTGATAGTATACACGAGGCAGAGCCTCGCGCAAGCAGAGCAGAGACCGAGCGTGATGCCCGACATCACGCTCGGTCATTCCTCATCCCTCAATCCTCATCCCTCAATCTTGATTCTCATGCGTATCGCCGTTCTCGATTTAGGCACCAACACCTTTCACCTCCTCATTGTGGAACGCAAGCCCGATGCAAGCTGGGATGTTTTGCACAAAAATAAAATATACGTCAGACTCGCCGAGGAAGGTATCCAGCGCATCGGTGCGGCGCCTTATATCCGGGGGATAAATGCCCTGCGGCAGTTTCGCATGCAATTGGATGAGGCCGGTGTGCCGCAGGAAAATATTCGCGCATTCGGCACGGCAGCCCTGCGAACGGCGGAGAATGCGCCCGATTTTTTGAAAGAAGCCTGGGAAATAGCGCAAATCCGGCCCAAATCCATCTCCGGTGATCGGGAAGCGGCGCTGATTTACAAAGGGGTGCGGCAGGCAGTTCCTTTCCCGGAGCACCGGGTACTCATCATGGACATCGGCGGCGGCAGCGTAGAATTTATCATTGCCGACCGCGAGCAGGTTTACTGGCAACAAAGTTTCCCGATCGGCGTATCGGTGCTGTTTCGCGCATTTCACCACAGCGACCCCATTGCAATGGAAGAAATCGAACAACTGAATCAATTTCTCGAAAAAACGCTGGAAACGCTTTGGCAGGCATTGGAAGAATATCCCTGCCTTTCCCTGATCGGCGCGTCCGGTACGTTCGACGTCATCGATATTTTCCTGCTCGACCCAGCCACCAAACCCGAATTGTACGGCTACCTGTCGCCCGAAGATTTTGAACCGCTCCGGGATATGTTCATCCGTAGCACTTTAGCCGAACGCCGGGCCATGAACCAACTCCCCGACGAACGGGTGGAAATGATCGTGGTAGCCGTAGTGTTGATCCGCTATGTGCTGGATAGGGCAAATATCCGCGACATATACACCTCCACCTATGCGATGAAGGAGGGGATGCTGGCGGAGATTAGAGGTGAGAAGTGAGCGGTGAGAAGTGAGAGAGGCCGGCCATCTCATAAGGAACTATGGAAATATCCTTGTCAATTTCTCATATTATCGCAAAAAAATGACGAAAAACAGCGATTTGTATAACATAGATACACGTTGTGTCGCAGAATTTTTCTCTACTTTTGCCGATCTTACTACCAATACAAAATAGTTAAAATTCAATGAGCAAAATTACCGTCGTAGGCGCCGGCAATGTAGGCGCCACCTGTGCGAATGTACTGGCACACGCAGACCTTTTCAATGAGGTCGTATTGATTGACATACAGGGCAATCTGGCCAAAGGCAAAGCCCTCGATACCTGGCAACAGGCGCCCATCGACGGCTATTCCACCCGGCTGACGGGCGGCGACGATTATGCCCTCACAGCCAATTCGGATATCGTTGTAATTACTGCCGGTATTCCGCGCAAACCGGGCATGAGCCGCGATGACCTGATCTCCACGAATGCCAAAATCGTGGTTTCCGTCACCCAGAATATCCTGAAATATACCAAAAACCCAATCATTATCGTGGTGTCCAACCCGCTCGATGTGATGACCTACGCCTGCTGGAAAGCCTCCGGCCTTTCGGACAAACGGGTGATCGGCATGGCCGGCGTGCTGGATACGGCCCGGTACCGGGCATTCCTGGCAGAAGCCCTCGACGTATCGCCCAAAGATATTCAGGCGATGCTGATGGGCGGACATGGCGACACCATGGTGCCGCTGCCCCGCTACACAACCGTAAGCGGTATTCCGGTCACGGAACTGATTAAAAAAGATAAATTGGAAGCCATCATTGAACGCACCAAATTCGGCGGTGGCGAATTGGTCAACCTCATGGGCACTTCCGCCTGGTATGCACCCGGCGCTGCGGCTGCCCAAATGGCTATTTCCATTTTCAAAGACGAAAAACGCGTATTCCCTTGTTGCGTTCGCCTGAACGGTCAGTACAAACTGAAGGATGTATTTGTCGGCACGCCGGTCAAACTCGGACGCAAAGGAATCCAGGAAATCATCAAACTTCGCCTGAAAAAGGACGAACTCGATCTGTTGCATAAATCAGCGGCGGCGGTCAAAGAAGTGTCCGATGCGCTGGATGCTATGAATGTACTGGGAGGATAGTTTATAGGTTTATAGGTTTATGAGTTTATGCAGATGTAGCAAAATAAACTCATAAACCTATAAACCATAAACTCATAAACCACGTAAATAAAGCTATGTCTGAAATAGAACCTACTGTGTTGCATCCCGATTTTTGGGAAAAAATGATTACGGTCAATAGTGGCGAGACTTTAGCTGAAATATCTGAGAAACAACCTGTTATGTTGGTTTTTTTGCGATTTTTCGGCTGCTCTTTCTGCCGCGAAGCGATCAGCGATATTTCTCAAAGACGTAAAAAACTGGAGTCAAAAGGATTCCGGGTGGTATTCGTACACATGTCTCCAGATCAGGAAACCGCTGAAAAGTTTTTTAAAAAATATAAACTTTTCCCGGTCGACCACATCTCGGATCCCGAAAAAACTTTTTACAAGGCATTCGGCCTGTCGCGGGGCACACCACAACAAATTTTTGGACTAATGAACTGGATTCGCGGATTTCAGGCAAGTATACTGGAAGGGCATGGCAACAACAACCCCAGCGAAGAATTAGGCGACGGTTTTCAGATGCCCGGCGTTTTTCTGGTACACAAAGGCCTTATTCGAAATCAGTTTATCCATCGAAATCCTTATGACAGACCGGATTATGAGGAAATTTGTCAGATCTGATATGCGGGGTCGTAAGACCCTCGCATGGCACAAAATACTGCCCGGAGGCCCTTCGCCTGCCGGGCTTTTTTTGCTCCTGTACGGAATGTTCAACGGGTTTTGCGGACTGCAGGCGCAATCGGACAGTTCCCTCGTACTACCGGAAGTGCTCATACGCCGGCAGCAGGCGGAACGGAACGGAT
>JAYSZC010000866.1:0-7692 GCA_043738235.1 Lewinellaceae bacterium
ATTTTTATTTCGACGTGCTTGATCAAAATAGCGCAGCCTGGCTCCATCAAAACGTTTTCAATATTCAGGTAATTCAAAACAACCTGAGCGCTACTGCTACACTTGAACAGTCTGTTTCCTGCCATAATGGCTCCGATGCTGCAATTACAGTGGATGCCTCCGGTCTGGATGGCGTCTATTCGTATAGCCTGAACGGCGCCGAACCACAAAGTTCCACCCTTTTCAACGGCCTTGCGGCAGGCACTTATTCGGTAGTTATTACCGGGCAATTTGGTTTCACGGCGACAGCGGGAAGCATCACGGTTGCAAACCCAAGCCCTATTGAAATCAGTGCAAACGTCAGCGGCGAAAGCATTGTAGTGACTGCCACAGGCGGCACCGGTGCCCTGGAATACAGCCTCGATGGACAGAACGTACAGTCAGAGCCTGTTTTCACAGGGGTTTCTGACGGCATTTATACCCTGATCGTTCGCGACGCCAATAACTGCACTGCAATAATACAAGTGATCGTAGCCAATAACAGCCTGCTGGCTTTGCTCGAAGCGGGCACTCCCGTTTCCTGCTTTGGAGGCAGTGACGGCAGCATTACCGTGCAGGCTGCGGGAAACCAGCCGCCTTTTGCGTACAGCCTGAACGGCATTGATTTTCAGCCATCTCCCATATTTACCGGACTCCAGGCGGGTACTTACACCGCCACCGTCCGCGATGCAGTAAATATTATAACAACGACCAATGAAGTGGTGCTGAATGAACCCGGTCAGTTGCTGGTAACTTCAACCGTTATTATCAACGATGTCAGCGTTGTTCCTTCCGGCGGAACGCCGCCTTATTCCCTGACTGTCAATGGAATGACATCGGATACTTTTGCATTTGTCGATCTGGCAGGAGGCGACTACACGTTTGTCATAACGGATGCGAACGGTTGTACCGTAAGCACTGTGGCGACCGCGCTGGGCAACACCCTGGCGCTGAGTTTAGTCGCAGTCGGCCCGGTCTCCTGCAACGGCGACAGCGACGGTGTCATTGGCATTTGTGTGGATGGCGGTATTGCGCCGCTGAGCGCCGTCATCACGCCGGCACTCGGCAGTTACACAGGCAGCACCGGTAATTGCTCTCTCTTGGCAACTTTCACCAGCTTACCACCGGGTGAATACAGCATCACCATCACCGACGCAGGCGGCTTTTCGACGATTGCAGAAGCCACTGTGACGGAGCCGGCACAGATAGTATTAAGCGCTTCCAACCAAGGCGATACGATTTTTGTGAGTGCAACGGGCGGTACTTTCAGTTACGAATACAGCCTCGACGGCGCCAACTGGCAGGGATCGCCGGTGTTCCCGGGTTTGCAGGACGGTGATTACACGGTGTTCGCCAGGGACATCAAACTCTGCACCGATTCGATTGCTTTTTTCCTAAACAGCGTACCAACCATCGACCTCGCATTCGCCTGGGGCCTGAGCGTTTCGCCTAATCCCGGAACCGGTTTGTTCCAATTGAACATGCAGCAAGCGCCTGCCGCACTGCGCGCAGACGTATTCGACCTGAACGGCCGTTCCTTGCGCCGGTTAGACTTTACGCCCGATAGCGGAGCCTTCCAAACACGGATTGACTTACAGGATTTGCCGCAAGGCGTTTATATATTGCGACTAACGGACGGCGTGCAAACGGGCGCGCTGCGACTCAGCATCGCGCGTTAAAACTGATTTTATGCTGTGGATAACTTCCGGGCCGCAAACTTTGCCATTCTCCTACGATTTGATGTACTTTTGTCAGTAGATGAGCAACTTTATTGTTTCGGCCCGGAAGTATCGTCCACAGCGCTTTCAAGACGTTGTGGGGCAACAACACGTTGCAGGCACACTCAAAAACGCGTTGGCTACCGACCATGTCGCCCATGCCTTCCTGTTTACCGGGCCGCGCGGGGTGGGCAAAACGACCTGTGCGCGTATCCTGGCCAAAATTCTCAACTGCGAAAGCCGCACGAAAGATTATGAAGCCTGCGATGTCTGCGCTTCCTGCAAATCTTTCAACGAAAACGCCTCGTTCAATATCATTGAACTGGACGCCGCTTCCAACAATTCGGTCGAGCACATCCGGGCGCTCACGGAACAGGTGCGTTTTCAGCCGCAACAAGGCCGTTACAAGGTGTTTATCATCGATGAGGTGCACATGCTCTCCAACCAGGCATTCAATGCGTTTTTGAAAACACTCGAAGAGCCGCCGCCTTATGCGATTTTTATTTTAGCCACGACGGAAAAACATAAAATCATTCCAACCATTCTGTCGCGCTGCCAGATTTTTGATTTCCGGCGGATTACGGTTGCGGATATGGCGCTGCATTTGAAAGGAATTTGTGAGAAAGAAGGCATCGAGGCCGAAGAGGATGCCCTGCACATCATCGGACAAAAAGCGGACGGCGCCCTGCGCGACGCCTTGTCTATTTTCGACCGCATTACCAGTTTTTCGGGTAAAAAAATCCGGTACAGCGATGTCATCGAAAACCTGAACGTCCTCGATTACGACTATTATTTTCAAATAACGGATGCTTTGCTGGCAGAAGACGCCGCGGTGATCCTGAATTTGTTCGACCAGATTTTGCGCAAAGGTTTTGAGCCGGATATTTTTATTACCGGTCTGGCCGAACACCTGCGCAACATCCTCGTTTGTAAAGACGCTTCCACGCTGGCCTTGCTGGAAGTGGGCGAATCGCTCCGCGAGCGCTACCGGAAACAAGCTACGCTCACGCCCGCTACTTTCCTGCTAACGGCCCTCAACCTGTGCAATGACTGCGATATTAACTTCAAAATGGCCCGCCATAAACGGCTGCACGTTGAAATGGCACTGCTGAAAATGTGCTATATCCACCGCGCTGTACCAGCCTCCGGACAGGAAAAAAAAACGATTGACCTGAAGAAAGACCATGCGCCTGCGGTTACAAACGGCACAAACGCGACTCCAACCGCCGTTCCGCCGCCTCCAACGCCCAAAACAAGCAACGGCAACGCTATGCCGCTGGATCGCAATGAAATGATCGCCCTGGCTTCCGGTCTCCGGCAAGGCGTCAAAAAAGCGGAAAGCATCCCGCTCCGCCTCGACGCTTACGACCAGGCCGTTGAAGTGGAAGAAGCCCACAAAGCCAGCCTGCAAAGTCGGCTCTCCCTCGAAAACATTCGAACCGAATGGGCCGCTTACGCCCATACGATCGAATCCAATCTTTTGCGGATGGCGCTTACCGGCGCCGAGCTGCAACTCAAGGGGCATATTTTGCTGGTTACGGTGAAAAGCATCACGGACCGCAACCACGTGCAGGGCGAAACCCTGCGCCTACTCGATACCCTGCGCCACCGGCTGCACGATATGTCCCTCAAAATCGAGGTAGCCATCGACGAAACAAAAGCGCAGGAGCAGATCGTAGCGCGTCCTCAACGTGGCCTGACTTCCAAAGAAAAACTTGAACGCCTGAAAGAGTCGAACCCGATGGTAGATGAATTGATGAAGCGTTTCGATTTGAAAATAGACGAATAACTGCGTTATTTGTTATTAGTTATCGGTTATTAGTTATCAAGGGGAAATGCTCTGGGCATGGGTTGTACATTTGATGCTATTCTCCCAAATATCCTGAGATACCCAAGGCAACGCACCCTCTCACTTCTCACTCTCTCGCCCTCTCACCTCTTAAGAAATGCAAGCTCTCTGGCACCTCGAAAATATCGACGTTACCCACCTGCTTTGCCCGCTCAAATTAGGCGACGAAGCCCTGATGGCTAAGCACCTGCACAAAACTTTTAAAAAAGGGGAACCGGTTTACGTGCCCAGCGAATTGTCCGACCGCATCTTTTTTATCGATGAAGGCCGCATCAAAATTTCCGTGATGAATGAGGAGGGAAAAGAAATCACCAAAACCATTCTCGGCAGGGGCGAAGTGTTTGGCGAACTCGCGTTGCTGGGCGAACAGGTTCGCCATGATTTTGCGACGGCATTGGAAGACACGACGGTCTGTATCGTTTCGCTGGATGAATTGCGCGGACTGATGCGCGAACGCAATGAACTGCACCTGTTTTTTATGAAAATGTTCGGCACCCGGCAATTGGAAATGGAGCGCCGCCTGGAATCACTCATTTTTCGCGACAGCCGCAGCCGCATTGTGGAGTTTTTGCTGAATCTGGTAAAAAGTAAAGGACAGCGGGTGGGATACGAATGGGTCGTCCGGCAATTTCTCACCCACCAGGAAATAGCCAATCTGACCGCTACCAGCCGGCAAACCGTCACGACTACGCTGAACGACCTGCGCTACAAAAAACTGTTGACGTTTAATAGGTCGAGGTTGCTGGTGAGGGATTTGGAAAAATTGGAACTGGAACTGCGAAACGGTTAAGTATGAAAGATAACTTCTCTACACAGTCTGCCGAATACGCCCTTTTCCGGCCCGGTTATCCGCTCCCTTTATTAAAGCAAATCTGTCAATTGTGCAGCGGGTTCGACAACGCCTGGGATTGCGCCACCGGCAATGGCCAGATCGCCGCCGTGCTGTCCGAACATTTCCGGCAGGTGGAGGCTACGGATATCAGCGAAAACCAGTTGAAAAACGCGATTCAAAAACCCAATATCCGCTACCAGGTAGCCGCTGCCGAAACGCCGCTGTTTCCACTGGGTATGTTCGACCTGGTGATCGTCGGCCAGGCGGCGCACTGGTTTGATCTTGAAAAATTTTACCCGGAAGTACGGCGTGTGTTAAAACCCGGTGGCATTCTAGCGCTGATCGGGTACAATCTGCTTAAAATTGATACGGCCACAGATGCTGTGGTGCAGCATTTATACAGCGATGTGTTGGGAAAATACTGGGACGCGGAGCGCCACCTGATTGAAACGGCCTATACAACGATTCCTTTCCCATTCCCGGAGATCGATTTTTATGAAACAGCCATGTATTATGAATGGAGTTTCGATCAGCTGCTGGGTTTCCTCCGCACCTGGTCGGCTGTGCAGCATTTTACCCGTAAGCATGAATTTTCTCCCATAACCGAATCATTTATTGCAGATCTGCGGGCTACCTGGCCCGAAAACAACCTGAAAACAGTGCAATTTCCGGTTTTTGGGCGGCTTGGGAGAAGTGTTTAGGGCCTGAGATTGTAAAGGGTTGATAAGGGTTGATAAGGGTTGATAAGGGTTGATAAAGGTTGATAAGGGTTGATAAGGGTTGATAAAGGTTTATAATAGCCACTCAATGAAGTGATTTCCCTCTTTTTGGGGTGCTATTATCAACCTTATCAACCCTTATAAACCTTTATAAACCCTTTCATCACCGTTGTACGCTGAATTTCCGCACCACGTTTGCTTTCCCCATTTGAATATGCATCCAGTAGATGCCTTCCGGCCAGTCTTGGACGGAAAGTACCGCTGTATGAACGCCTGCGTATGTATTTTCCGGGTCAAAAGAATGCACACATTGACCCAAGGCATTAAAAACAAAACAACGGGTTTGTTCCTGTCCGTCGATTTCCCATTCCAGAAACACCTGGTCGCCGGCGGGGTTGGGGTATAATTTTAGTTCAAATGCCTGCTGTACAGATGACACGGCGGAGGTAGCCGTCGCCCCGAAACCCCGGTCGTCGTAAGCGCCAAATTCGTCGCCCGACATGATCGGAATTACCGGGTTGTCGATGTTATAGAGTTTGTAGTACCCATTACCAAAGTTGCAGCACATGCCGTCGCCATAAGCATCGACGAAGTGAAGCGAATAACAGCCCGGCTCCGGCAGCGAAAGCGTGTCTTTAATGAGTGCGTTGTTGGGGTAAGTGCCAAGCCCGGGTGTGAGTTCAAATGACACATTTCCGCCGTTGGGGCCTACATTTTCATTGCCTCCGTGATCCAGCACATTCCCCATATCATCGCGGAGTTCCCAATACGTTTCAATAGCATAATCATCGGTCCGAATTTTCAGGATAACCTGCTGGCTGTTAAAATCCGGCGCAATGGAGAAATGATCTATTTTCACGTTGTTGGAAAAATCATCATCCCCGCCATTATTTACGGAGCTGACAATTGTTTTAAGCATTCCGGCGCTGTTCACAGGCCAGCTATCCAAAACAATCGGCGCTTCGCCATATACAGGCAGATTGCCATACCATTCCAGGGTTTGAATGGTATTATTATCCCATTTCAATTCGATCGTAGCAGATTGAAGGGGTGTTGAGCCGAGGTTTACCAGGTTGAAAGCCGGCGTCATGGGAAGCGCTCCGCAGATTTCCCGGAGTTCAGATCCGGGCGTGTATTGAAAAATACCGGCATTGTTGGCGCCATAAGCCACCGGACATTGTTGCACTTCTTCCCAGAGCGCATCTGCGCCTACGGGGTTTACCACATAGGTTTTTTTATTCGGGCAAATAATCAGCACGGTGGGGAAGTAAATGATCTGAAAAGAATCAGCAATGGCGGCATTGTCGAAAACGGGGTAGGAAACCCCGTTTACATAGCTGCCCGGAGAATAGTCATTACAGCCCGAGAGTCCGTTCAAACAATCAATATTGGTATCCGGGTCGCCTTCCACGTATAACACTTGCAGGCGGTTGTCGCCCGCCGGGCCATGGGCTGCATACAATTCCTGCATGGCGCCGCTGTTGTGGTAGGCCCAACAGGGTGGGCACCAGGTAGCGCTGATCTCCAGCACCACAATTTTATCGGATGCCAGAATATCGTACAAATTCCAGCTCTGACCGTTGATATCTGTTGCTGTAAAATCCGGCGCCACCGCACCTGAAGGTAATTGTGCGGACAAACGCAGCACTATTACCAGCCAAAAGGCAAACACCGGGTACTTTTTCATGGTTATATTTGCTAAAATTTTCCAAACTGGCTTAGCCTCTACAAAAATAGATAGGGGATTCGGGCTTCCCGCCTATCTTTGTTTAAAATTACTTAACCTGCTAATCACAGACAAATTCATGATGAAAAATTTGTTTACAATTCTTGCCTTCGTGTGCTGTGCACAACTCTTCGGTCAGGCCGCGTTTTCTATTGCACCACTCAATCCGGAGGCAGTCTACGGATCTGATGCTGATGATCCCAAGGCCGAAAATACAATTTATAACCTTACTCCTACGGCCAAAAATATTCGCTGGGAGCGCACTATCCTCAACCTGAGCGCGGACTGCGAAACATACGTCTGCGATCCGCTGTACTGCTACGGCCCTTCCGCTTCCGCAAAAACATTCCCGCTGGATCCGAATGCCACTGGTAATGTCAGTGTTCACTTGCTGCTGCCAGACGTTATTTCAGCTACTACGGTGGTACGCCTCAAGTTTTTCGACGAAAGCAACCCGGCTGATTCCATTGTTACCATTTACACCGTTTCCACAGAGGTGGTCGGAACGGAAGAACAAGCCGCTGCCGCCCGCATCAAACTGTATCCCAACCCGACGGTGGAATCCTTCACCCTCGAAAATGCAGACATGGTTTCGGCTATCCGCATTTTCAGCCTCAACGGCCGCCAGGTAAGCCGCTTCGAAGCGGGACCCAGCCAAGTGTATTCGCTGGCCAGCCAGCCGGCCGGTTCGTACATCGTCGTGATGGAAAACCAAAAAGGACAGGTGCTCAGATCGATGGAAGTCCGCAAACAATAACGCCGAACCCTGTTCGGCGTACACAGGCGCGAAGCGCCGGTCCAACAAAAAAACTTCCTGCCGGAATCCCGGC
>JAYSZC010000867.1:0-3011 GCA_043738235.1 Lewinellaceae bacterium
CAATGTAAATCAATGAATTACATTGCCCTTTGCCTTTTGCAATTTGGCCTTTTTATTTAATCAACATACTCCACTTTTCGCAGTAAGCGCAGGCCGATACCCAATTCGACAGCAGCATTTCTGATGCGGCGTTCGGAGATGGTTAAGGTACTGCCGGGGTTAAATGGATCGATCACATTGCCGATGCTGGGTTGATTGTACTGTGGGGTGACATCAGGCTGGATGGAAAGTTTGAGTTCGCCGCCGATCAGTTCCTTGAGTTTGAATTCAATGCCGGTGCTGATGGTAAAGCCGACCATCCAACGGTTCATAAAGGCCACGCTGGGATAATAGATAGACAGCGATGGATTGCCGCGGCTCAGGTCGTCGATATTAGTGGACAGGGTATAATCTACGCGCAGTCCGCCGCCGTAAAAAAAGCGCGCCCGGCCACTTGCGCCTAAATCACGTTTTTGTTTGGCGCCCAGCACCATGGAAAGATTGTTGAAGCGAAATTCTTCCGTGAAAGTACCGCCCGGCGCGCCGGAGTTGATATTGAAATACCGGAATCGGGTAGCACTACCCTTTACATGGTAGCCTATTTGCATAAAAAGGGAGTTTTTATCCTCCTCATTATCCACCGATTCTATACTGAGTGCCGCATGATATTTGAAAAGTGGCTCTCGCTCGAAAGAATTATCCCACTTTTGCAGCCCGATGGTCGGGCCGAATTGAAATACATAAGCAGTTGATTGGGCGTTCATTTGTGCGCTCCAACAAGCAATTAAAAACAAAACATATACAAAACGCATCATAAAATCGTTTTTAGTGCGAAATGTAAGGCATTATCAACGAAATAACGGAGCACAACTCACACAAAGACTATTATATGCGCAAAGCAATCCTTTTTTTACTGCTTTTGGTGAATGTCAGTTGGATACAGCCCAATCAGCCGCCCACACTCAAACTGGCGTTACTCAAATATTCCGGCGGCGGCGACTGGTACAATGATGTCAATTCATTAAAAAACCTCGCCAGGTTTTGTAATGAAAACCTGCGTACCAATTTCGATCTCGAATTTGCAACAGTGGAGCCGGGCAGCGCAGAACTGTTTAATTACCCGGTAGTATATGCTACCGGACATGGAAATATGCTTTTTAATGATCTGGAAGCGCGCAACCTCCGCGCATATTTGGAAGGCGGCGGCTTTTTGATCTTAAATGATGACTTTGGCTTGGATCCTTTTGTCCGGCCTGCCATGAAAAAAGTATTCCCGGAACTCGATTTTGTCGAGCTGCCTTTCAGCCATCCGATTTACCATCAAAAATACAATTTCAACAATGGAATGCCCAAAATCCATGAGCATGATGGAAAACCGGCTCAAGGATTTGGCCTGATCTGGCAGGGCCGCCTGGTCTGCTTCTACAATTTTGAAACCGACCTCGGCGACGGCTGGGACGATGTGCACAATGATCCGCCGGAAATGCGCGCCAGGGCTTTGCAAATGGGCGCGAACATTGTGCAATATGCATTTCAACAATAATTTTTTGGTTGATGAAGGTTTATAAAGGTTGATGAGGTTTATAAGGTTGATGAGGTTTATAAGGGCCACTCAATGAGGCAAATGCTCTTTTTTCGAGCGGCCATTATAAACCTCATCAACCTTATAAACCTCATCAACCTTATAAACCTCATCAACTTTTATAAACCTTCATCAACCAAAAAAACGACACAACGAATACAATGAAAATATTAATACTCGGCTCTGGTGGCCGCGAGCACACATTTGCCTGGAAAATTGCCCAAAGCAAGCGGTGTTCCCAATTATTTATCGCGCCCGGCAATGCAGGTACTGCTGCCCATGGACAAAATATCGCAGTGGATCCGCTCGATTTTGCGGCGGTGGGGCAGTTTGTGCTGCAATCATCTATAGATATGGTGTTGGTGGGGCCGGAGGAACCTTTAGTCAGGGGGATATGGGATTATTTTCAGGAGCATGAATCCTTGAAACACATTCCGGTGATAGGGCCTTCCAAAGCGGGCGCTGTGCTGGAAGGCAGCAAGGCCTGGTCCAAAAGATTTATGGAACGCCACCGGATACCGACGGCAGCGTACAGGGAGTTTACGGCGGCTGATATTGAAGAAGGTGTGCGATACCTGGCCCAACACCCTTTGCCGATAGTGCTCAAAGCCGATGGCCTGGCGGCGGGAAAGGGCGTTGTAATCTGCCAAAATCATGCAGAAGCGGAAACCGAGTTTCGCGCGATGCTCGATGGCAAGTTTGGCCCCGCCGGCGATCGTGTAGTAGTGGAAGCATTTCTGGACGGCATTGAATTTAGCGTATTTGTATTGACAGATGGCAAAAACTACAAAATTTTGCCCGAAGCCAAAGATTACAAACGCATCGGAGAAGGCGATACCGGTCCCAATACGGGTGGCATGGGCGCAGTCAGCCCAGTGCCTTTTGTAGATGAAGCCATGTGGGAAATGGTAGAACAACAGATTATCGCCCCGACCGTCAAAGGCTTGTGGAAAGAAAAAATAGTGTATAAAGGTTTCATTTTCTTTGGTTTAATAAAAGTAGACGGCGAACCTTTTGTGATCGAATACAATTGCCGGATGGGCGACCCCGAAACGGAAGTGGTGCTGCCGCGCCTGAAAAATGACCTGGTGCAGTTGCTCGAAAACTGTGCAAAAGGAACCCTGGGTCGCATTCGGATCCGCAGCGACAAAAAAACGGCCACCACTATTTTTTTAGTCAGCGGCGGATACCCCGACCATTATGAAAAAGGAAAAATAATCACTGGTTTGGAACAGGTAAAAGGCGGTTTTGCTTTTCATGCGGGCACCCGTTCGGAGGGCGAAAAAGTGTTGACAAACGGTGGAAGGGTACTGGCAATGACCAGTTTAGCCAAAGATTTAAGCGGCGCATTGCGCAAATCAAAACGCAATGCCAAAGTTGTACAGTATCAGGGTAAATACTACCGGCGCGATATCGGGAAGGATTTAGAAGGACTGTAACCGTGCAATAA